>NZ_JAUBPS010000102.1:0-17033 GCF_036700865.1 Microcoleus sp. S13C4 | reverse complement strand
TTAATAATTAAGTGGGGTCGTAAAATCAAAAATAAGGGCAATGCGTGTATCACAGTTTAAATGTGCAACAGCTTAGTGATTTTGTCAAAAAGGGCGATCGCCATTATCCAGAGCTTTTAAACCATGTCAAGATGACTATAGTTGCAAGTTTTACAGGCAAATATTTGACTCGCTTAATCTCACCGTTGGTTTTGAGCGACGATCTGCTTTTTTATTAGGGCTTTTTAACTAGCTGCATGGGTGAGTGCGAGGCTGTGGTTGAAGTTTACTATAATATACCGTAATTTACGGTAAACTTAATGATTTTTTACAATATTATGCACCAAACAAAAATTAAGATTTATTGAGTTGGTGCTGCGCGTCCGACCCGACTGCGGATGAGCAGACCGATGCCGATCGAGGCGATCGCATTTTTAGTTTTTGGTGAAAGTATGGTCTATCCAAAGATAGATATAGAGCCACTATGTAACTGTTATCATCAGCAACATAGAGAGTTAAATTAAATATGACTCCGCCAGGTTTAAAAAACAATTCCTGAAAGATTTTGTCTAAAATATTCTCCTAAAACTTTTTCACGAGATGCTAAAAAATTAATGCTCATAAAGCATTAAAAAATTAAGATGGTAGATTGTTTTTGACTCGCGGAGAGAGATTGAATATTCATATCTTTTCCGTTTCCCAAAGTGGTCTAGCAAGCCAATCGAGAAAGTTTTATGAGCAGAAAATAAACACGATCTCGTACAATCATGTACAAAGAAAAGTCGCTCACCTAAAACATTAGGTATTCGAGCTTAAACCTAACAAAAGCTAATGTTAGGTTGGCAACGTCATATTTACGAGCGACTCTCTCCAAACGAGAATTCATTGGAGTTTGAGGTGAAACGAGTAACGATCGCACTCAGTCTTTTTAGTCTACTCAGCAGCACTCTGGCAAGTTGCACCGCCGCTTCCCAGAACGCTCAAAACAGCACGCAAAAAAGCAACTCCGAACTTTCATCAGTTGCTGTAGCAGTGCGTGACCTCGGCAATCCATTCTTCGTACAAGTTGGCAAGGGCGCTGAGGCCGAAGCCAAGAAAATCGGCGGTGCAAACGTGAGGACAACTCTCGTTTCCAGCGGCGACGATTTAAATCAACAATTTAATCAAATCGAAAACTTTATTGCCTCTAATGTCGGCATGATTGTACTCAATGCTGCTGACACAAAAGGCATTGCACCCGCTGTTGAAAAAGCCAAGCAAGCCGGAATTCCGATAATTGCAGTTGATACCGCCGCCGAGGGAGGCGTTGATGCCACAGTTACTTCAAATAACGTGCAAGCTGGCGAAGTAAGCTGTCAATATATCGCCGATCGCTTGAAAGGAAAAGGCAGCGTTGTGATTATCAACGGGCCTCCCGTCGCTTCAGTCGTCGAGCGAGTTCAGGGGTGCCAGAGTGTCTTCTCCAAATATCCCGATCTCAAAGTTCTTTCCAAAGATCAGAACGCAGAAGGCAGCCGCGATGGCGGATTGAGAGTGATGAGTGATGTTCTTACTTCCTTCCCAAAAATTGATGCTGTTTTTGCAATTAATGACCCCTGTGCCATTGGTGCAGAATTAGCAGCCAAACAGGCACAAAGAAGCGAGTTCTTTATTGTGGGAGTCGATGGTGCACCTGAAGCTTTAGATGCCCTCAAGCAGAACAACAGTCTATTTGTGGCTACAGCAGCTCAAGATCCATTTCGCATGGCAGCCAAGGCAGTTGAAGTCGGGAACGACATTCGGAAAGGAAACAAGCCAGCCAATCCAAACATTTTGATTCCAGTCGCGCTGATTACTCGCGAAAACGTTCACCAACATAAAGGCTGGACCAGCGAATAAATCCGAACTCGCGGGAAATCGAGTTGTTTGCGAAAATACTTCGTTTTAGTAGTCCTGCTGCGATTAGGGGTAAGGTGCAGCCCGGCGCACCCTACAGATATATCTGCCATTAATTCCACACATTGATGGAGCAAACCTCGACTTGTAATTCGCCTAAAATTACGGTATTTGCGATGGTAAATAGCACTCAAGATTCAATTACAACTAAGCCCGTACTCGAAATGCAAGGTATTAAAAAAACCTTTAACGGTTTTGTAGCCTTGCACGATGTAAATATCACCGTTTACCCGGGCGAAGTCCACGCCCTCATGGGGGAAAACGGCGCGGGCAAAAGTACGCTGATGAAAATTCTGGCGGGAGCCTACATAGCCGATGCAGGCGAAATCAGAATTGACGGCAAAGCTGTTAAGATGACAGACCCCGGTCAAGCCAGAGATTTAGGGATAGCGATTATTTATCAAGAACTCAATCTCGCCCCCAATCTGACAGTTGCTGAAAACATTTTTATGGGCAGCGAGATCAAGAAAGGAGGTACATTTCTAGACCAAGATGAAATGCGGCGTAGGGCCGCTGAGGTATTACAAAACCTCGATGCAAATTTTGAGGCTGGAGACCTGGTTTCGACACTTTCAATTGCCGAACAGCAGCAAGTGGAAATAGCTAGGGCGCTCAAAGACAACAGCCGAATTTTAGTGATGGACGAGCCGACAGCCGCGCTTTCCGACCGCGAAACAGATAAGCTTTTTGAAGTGGTTCGCCGCTTGCGGAATGAGGGCATTGCTATTATTTATATCAGCCACAGAATGGCAGAAATTTATGCCCTTGCCGATCGCGTGAGCGTCATCCGAGATGGCGGGTATATTGGCTCTCTTGAAAAGCACGAAATTTCTGCAGAACGCCTGGTGGAAATGATGGTGGGTCGTTCTTTACAGGATTTGTACGAAAACAAGCATCAAATAACACCGGGTGCAGTTGTTCTTGAGGTAACAAATTTAAGCGACGGCCACAAAGTAAAGCCTGCCAGTTTTCAACTTTATGCGGGCGAAATTCTGGGTTTAGCGGGTTTAGTTGGCGCCGGCAGAACAGAACTTGCCCGCCTGATTTTTGGTGCAGATCGAAAGACAAGCGGTGAAGTTAAACTCGAAAATCGTCCTCTCAATGTCTCGACACCCAATGAAGCAATGGCCGCCGGAATTGCTTACGTGCCAGAAGATCGCAAGGCTCTCGGACTATTTTTGGAGGCAACTTCGGGTGAAAATATCACCATGAATGTCCTCGATCGAGAAGCAAAAGCTGGCATTATCAACTCAAATTTTCTGTTGAAAGTTGTCAATGATGCTATTAATAATTTGCAGATTCGCCTTGCAAGTCCGAGCATCAGGGCAATGGATCTTTCTGGGGGAAATCAGCAGAAGTTGCTGCTAGCGCGTTGGTTGGCTATCAACCCAAAGGTACTTTTGCTAGATGAACCGACGCGGGGTGTGGACATTGGCGCAAAAAGCGAAATTTATCGAATTATTAGCGATTTGGCAGCCAAAGGTGTAGCTATTTTGATGATTTCCAGCGAACTGCCGGAAATTGTGGGAATGAGCGATCGCGTCTTAGTGATGCGATCGGGAAGCCTCGTCGGTGAAGTAGGCGGATCGACTGGGGAAAAGATTACGCAAGAAAACATTATGGCTTATGCCACTGGTGCAAAAGAGGTAGTAAAATCATGAGTCAAACGCAAACAAAAACCAGCAGAAGTTCAGGGAGCGATCGGCAGAAAACAAGTAAAGCTCAAGCTTGGAAAAATTTTATCCAAGTTGCCGGTATCCTGCCGATTTTGGTGGCTATATGTGTGATTTTTTCCCTGGTAACGCCCAACTTTCTTTCCGTAGGAAATTTTATCAATGTCATTCGGCAAGCATCGATCAATATTGTCCTAGCTACTGGCATGACTTTTGTGATTTTGACGGGCGGAATTGACCTTTCAGTAGGGTCAATTTTGGGCGTGACGGCCGTTGTCGGGGTGCTGGTTTCCTTAGTTCCTGGTCTGGGTTGGTTTGCCGTACCGGCTGCGTTAATAGCCGGAGTCTTTTTGGGATTGCTTAACGGCTCGCTAGTTGCCTATTTAGGTTTGCCTCCGTTCATCGTCACCCTCGGTTCTTACACAGCTTTGCGGGGAGTTGCTTATTTAGTCGCTAACGGCACTACCGTTATCAATAGAAATCTGAATTTTGCTTGGGTAGGTAACAATTATGTCGGCCCAATTCCCTGGTTGGTTATTATCGCTTTCCTCGCAGTTCTAGCGAGTTGGTTTGTCTTGCGGCGGACTGTTCTCGGGAGGCATATTTACGCCGTGGGAGGCAACATCCGGGCAGCACGATTGACAGGTATTAAGGTGAGTCGGGTGCTGTTATTTGTCTATGGCGTCAGTGGGTTGCTTTCTGGTTTAGGTGGAATCATGAGCGCGTCGCGCCTCTACAGTGCGACGGGGATGTTGGGGCAAGGCTACGAATTAGATGCGATCGCTGCTGTAATTTTGGGAGGAACGAGTTTCACAGGTGGAATTGGTACTATTTGGGGTACTTTGCTGGGGGCTTTAATTATTGCCCTGCTCAACAATGGACTAACTCTGATGAATGTGTCTTTCTTCTGGCAGTTAGTTGTGAAAGGTCTGGTGATAATTATCGCAGTGACGATTGACAAAGTTCGCACCGGTTCAAGCGCAGCGTAAAGGTATTGCTAATTCGGTTGATCGGTTCCTTATGTGGAGCTTTGTCATATGCAGATCCAGCATTTTCCTCACCTGATTACTGCTTTTATACTGGGAACACCTGGTGTATTTCTACTAACATCATCCCCAAGTTTTGCGCTTCCAATTGATAGATTAGTTGCTCCTGAACCGTTAAATACCTTGGCAGAAAAACCCTTCGCGCAGGTGAATTCTGTCTCTCAACTCTCGGATGTAAAACCCACTGACTGGGCGTTTCAGGCGCTGCAATCTCTAGTAGAACGCTACGGCTGCATTGTCGGTTATCCCGATGGAACTTACAGAGGAAACCGGGCGCTGACGCGGTACGAATTTGCCGCAGGATTGAATAGCTGTCTCGATCGAGTCAGCGAACTAATTGCCGCAGGAACAACCAACCTGATTACTGCGGAAGATTTAGCGATCGTCCAAAAGCTGCAAGCAGAATTTGCAACTGAATTATCGGTGTTGCGGGGTCGAGTCGATACTCTCGATGCACGCACAGCAGAACTAGAAGCGAATCAGTTCTCCACCACAACTAAGCTGAATGCGGAAATTATCGTGGTGGTAACAGATACCTCTGGTAACAGTGTTGGGGATTCGC
Organism: Microcoleus sp. S13C4; assembly: GCF_036700865.1. Taxonomy (NCBI): domain Bacteria; kingdom Bacillati; phylum Cyanobacteriota; class Cyanophyceae; order Oscillatoriales; family Microcoleaceae; genus Microcoleus; species Microcoleus sp. S13C4. The sequence goes on along the minus strand of NZ_JAUBPS010000102.1, from coordinate 11,838 downwards.
GCGATCGCACCAACACTATTGTTGCCAACCGGGGGCGATTAAATTTTGAAACCAGCTTCACCGGTCGCGATATGCTCAGAACCCGTTTGGAATTTGGCAACTTGGGCAGGAGGATTGCCGATGAGACGGGTACAAATATGACGGCCTTGAACTTTGATGGCAATGTCGATAACACAATCACCGTCCCTCACTTATTGTATGTAACGCCGCTGACCTCTAATCTGGCGCTGACCGTGGGCCCCACAGGTGTTGGCTATCCCGATATTACGGATTTGCTGACTCCTCCAACGATCGCCAGCGATAGTGAGGGAATTCCCTCGAAGTTCGGACAATACAATCCCCTCTACCGCCGGGGAGGTGGCGGTGCTGCTGTCAACTGGACGATCGTCAAAAACCTCACCCTGACTGTGGGCTATGTAGGCGGAAATCCCAATCTCTCGCAGCAAAGTAACGGTTTATTCAACGGTTCCTACAATGCTCTGGTTCAGCTTGCCTACCGGGGCGATCGCGGAGCCATTGGCGTAGCCTATTCTCGTACCTTTGCACCCAGCGGTAAAGCCGATATCACAGGCGGTACAGGTAGTTTTCTGGCTGCGCGACCGTTTGGGGACAATATTGCTACATCCAGCGATTCTGTAGGCGTACAAGGATTCTACCGCCTTGCTCCCCGGTTGCAAGTTCACGGTTGGGGCGTTTATACTCGCGCCAATGCAGAAAATTCCGGTGTTAGCAGCGTTTCGGATGGTAGAGGTGGCGTGGTTTTGCTAAATGTTGACGGGGACGATCGCGCCGATATTGTGTATGCAGCGATCGGGATAAGTTTCCCAGATGTCGGAGGCGAAGGCAATCTACCGGGGATTTTAGTGGGTTTACCAGGTCGCGTGACGAGCAGTAATGTCCGCCGCGAGCGAGATACTTCCTATCACATTGAAGCCTTCTATCGCTTTCAGGTCAACGACAACATTTCCATCACCCCTGGTGTTTGGGCCGTTGTTAATCCTGAGAATGACAGCCGCAACGACACTCAATGGGTTTGGTTGCTTCGCACTGGCTTTAACTTTTAACCGGAAAGATATTTTAGTAACTTAGTCCAGGACGCAAAAACCCAGTTTCTTGACGTAATTGCCTCATTTGAGACGATAATCGCGAGAAACCGGGTTTTTTAGACTGATAGTGCATCCAGGGCTTAAATTCCATGCCACACAACAAAAAACCCCTACCATCGCTGGCTGGGGTAGAAAATTATCAGGGTGCATCTACTAATATTTGCAACTATAACATACATTTGTGGGGTGTCACCCTTCATGGGTGACACCCAACTAGGAATTTAGGTCAGAATAAGTTATGGTTTAATATGCCAATGATTAACAAAGCTTTTATATCATCTCGTTCTGTCCCAGCCGCTCTAAAATTTAAGATTTAGAATAAATCTGTGCTAGACCTCAAATTAATCCGAGAAAACCCGCAAGCCGTGCAAGAAAGCCTCAACCTGCGCGGAGGTAACTATGAAATCGAGCCGATTTTGCAATTAGACAAACAGCAGCGGGAGTTGGAAAGCAAGCGATCGCAACTACAAGCCCGCAGCAACGAAATTGCCAAACTCATCGGTCAAAAAAGAAAATCGGGTTTACCCCTCGAATCTCCCGAAATTCAGGAACTGCAGGCAGAAGGCAACGCAGTCGGCACCGAGTCGAACGAACTGCAAGCACAGGAAAAAGATCTAAAAGCTCAAATAGAAGCTTTATTGCTGCCGCTGCCAAACTTGCCGGGTTCCTCAACGCCGATCGGCAAAAATGAAGAGGAAAACGTCGAAATCCGGCGCTGGGGAGACGAATACATACCCCAAAATTCCGGTATTTTACCGCACTGGGAAATCGGCGAAAAATTAGGAATTCTCAACTTTGAACGGGCAGTAAAAATCGCTCAGCCCCGCTTTGTTACCTTAATTGGAGCTGGTGCCGCCCTGGAAAGAGCAATAATTCAATTTATGCTCGATCGCCACACAAAAGCCGGTTATGTAGAAGTGATTCCTCCATTTTTAGTTAACACTGAATCCCTGACGGCTACGGGTCAATTACCCAAATTTGCTGAAGAAAGTTTCAAGTGCGACCAAGATGATTTGTGGTTAATTCCTACTTCCGAAGTTCCGGTTGTCAATTTGTACAGAGGTGAAATACTGACAGCAGAACAGTTGCCAATTTATCACTGTTCTTACACTCCTTGCTTTCGCCGCGAAGCTGGCAGTTACGGCAAAGATACGCGGGGATTAATTCGATTACACCAATTTAATAAAGTTGAATTGGTAAAACTCGTGCATCCGAGTACCTCCGAGGCAGAGCACGAAAAATTAGTGCAGGATGCTGAGGGAGTTTTGCAGGCGCTGAAATTGCCTTATCGGGCGATCGCACTGTGTACCGGCGACTTAGGTTTCGCGGCAGCCAAAACCTACGATTTAGAGGTGTGGCTGCCATCTGCGGGCAAATACCGCGAGATTTCCAGTTGTTCCAACGTCGCAGATTTTCAGGCGCGGCGGGCAAATATTCGCTTTAAAGAAGCGGGTAAAAAAGGCACTCAATTCGTTCACGCCCTTAACGGTTCCGGTTTAGCTATAGGCCGCACAATGGCGGCAATTTTGGAGAATTACCAGCAGCCCGACGGAACTGTAAAAGTGCCGGAAGCCTTACAACCCTATTTGGGACGGGAAGTTTTATAAACAAGTTTGTAGTTATATCAAATCTGTTAGCATCGGAATTATTCCTCTCTCTATTCTCGACCTCTGCGTGAATCTGCGTCAATCCATTGTCATCTGCGGTGAAGAAATTCTCTTTTTTTACCGCAGATAGAGGCAGATTAACACAGATTAACGCAGATCAATTAGATAAATTCCGATTGCAGTGTTCGTGGTTGAATGTTGACTGGATTTGACGCCCAACGATGCTACCGGATTTGATATTACGGGGCGATTGAAATCCATCCTAGACAAACTTTCGTCCCTGCAGAAGGGGACTAAAAAATAACGTAAAACGCGAATGCTGTTAAACCCCCGACAACTTCGGCGAAGTCGGGATTCTGGGTGTTCTATTTTTTATCAACTTCTTCCTTCTTCCTTCTTCCTTCTTCCTTCTTCCTTCTTCCTTCTTCCTTCTTCCTTCTACTTAAAGTGTGATCAACGCTTCTTTGATATTTAATGCCAAAAATCTATCCAATGCTAGATACATCCAATAAACAGATAATTGACTATCGCTGCTAGTCTTCTGAAATCCCAAAGCCAGGGCCTGTTTTTCGTACATGGGGTGAATCATCAGCGTGTACAAGTCGCAAAGATTCGGAAAATCTGTTTGCATTTCGCCTAAAACTTTCTGTGTGTCTTCCAGAAAAGTAATCCGGTATTCTGACAAATACTGCGGATCGATCATCCAACTGCGGATAAATACTGACTGGCAATTTTGATCTCCTGGTAGCGCCATATTGAAAGGATCTATATCGGAAATAGAACTTAAATGAAGGCTTTTGCTAGGAGCGTTAAAAAAATTGACTTCTGATTCGCTAGCTGTTGGATAAAGTAAGTAAAACCCGACTGGATTGAGATTATCTGAGCGCCGCAAAACTCGCATTCCCTTTGAGTATTGACGGGCCAAAAGCCGGAGAATTTTAGCGATTTTTTGGGGTACGGCGCTTGTGTTGCGGTTCATCCAGTTGTAATTGGTGGCTAATAAATTTGCCACGAGAATCGCGTCGCACCGAGGGTTAAAATTATCTAATTGGAGTTGTACAGGCTTTTGAGGTTCGGCAACCTTTAAAATTTCTGGAATGGGTTGAATTTCTATTTCGGTAGTGTTACCGTCAAAGTGTTTTTTAATTAACCCCAGGGCTTCTAATTTATCTAACATCATGCCGGCGGCGCGATCGCTCCCGCGATCGGAATCGCAGTAAAATAGTTCGGCGGCTTCCCGGTGAGTGCACTGCACTTCTGTTGCGGGCAATTCCAGTTTCGCCAGCGGCGGTTTGAGGCGGGGCTGGCTTTCCTGAAGCTGTTTCACCGATAAGTAAACCCAAAGCCTGATAAAGCATTCAGCCCTAGTACGGGTTACGCCTACTCGTTTCATCAACAGCGAAACAGCCGTGCGGCGTTGAGATTGAGAATACCAAGCATCTAGTGTGTCAATATCCATTTCACTCGGGAAGCTGCGAAGGAACTCTAGTTACATATTGGCTCAATTACAATAAACTTCACCCCGCTTCAGGTTACTTGTTGCCGCTGTTGCTCAACTTGCCTGATTTCCGGCGACTCTACAAGATAGCTGCTTGCTCCTTGCAAGTTCACTGCTTCACAAAGCACCATCAATTTTAGATATTTTCTGGCTTGATTTAACAAACCAACGAACCTGAGTAATTTAGCAACTTTAGAGGTTTACGCCATGTACAGTGCTTATATCAATCGGATGGGAAAATTTTTGCCGGGAGAACCGATTAATAATGATGAGATGGAAGAGTATCTCGGCAAAATTGCCTCGCGCCCTTCGAGAGTCAGGCAGCGAATTCTCAACAGCAACGGCATTCAACAGCGCTACTACGCCATCGACAAACAGCAGCAAACAATATATTCTAACAGCCAAATGGCAGCGTTTGCTGTCCGTGACGCGATCGCCCAGGCAAATTTGGAACCAGGGGCGATCGACTTATTGGCCTGCGCTACCACTTTACCAGATTTATTAGTACCGGGATTTGCCAGCACAGTACACGGGGAACTTTCGGAATTATCTCCCCTAGAAATAGTTTCAACTCAAGGAGTTTGCTGTGCCGGAGTTAGTGCTTTAAATTACGCCGCCTCCCAAATCGAACTCGGCAAAAAACAAACCGCCATTGCCGTCGCTTCCGAATTTCCCTCGCGCCTGTTCAAAAACACCAAATTTGAAGCAGAGACTTCGGTGCAAGGGCGAAAATCCCTGCCTTTCGATACAGAATTTCTGCGCTGGATGCTCTCCGACGGCGCCGGAGCATTCTTGCTCCAAAACCATCCCAAATCCACGGGAATTAGTTTAAAAATAGAATGGATTGAGCTAATTTCCCACGCCAATGCTTATCCAGTTTGTATGTATTCAGGATTAGCCAACGAAACATCAACTAAAAGCTGGTTGGATTATTCCTCCTACCTCGATGCAGCCACAGCGGGAGCTTTTGACTTGCGACAAAATATTCGCTTGCTGGACAATGTAATAAAATTAGGCGTTGAAGGTTGGCTGCGGTTGATTAAAACCGGGAGAGTTTGTCCGCAGGAAATCGACTGGCTGCTGTGCCACTATTCGTCTCACTTTTTCCGGGGGCAAATTGTAGAACTTCTGGAACAAGCAGGCTGTATGATTCCTGAAGAAAAATGGTTTACAAACTTATACACACGGGGAAATACAGGCTGCGCCTCGATTTATTTAATGTTAGAGGAATTGTTCAATTCGGGCAAGTTGCAGCCAGGACAGAAAATCTTTTGTTTCGTGCCGGAAAGCGGCCGCTTTACAACGGCATATATGATGTTAACTGCTGTGGAAAATACCCATAAGCCTATGAGTTCTCAAATTTATAACATTCATGAGGTTCCCGAAGCTTCGCCTCTCGAAAGCGTTAAACCCGAACACCCCAACTCTCCGCAAGCTTATTTGTTGCGGGAGTTAGCAGGGATTTGGCTGAAGTTTGAGCGCGAAATTCGTTCTGTTCCCATTGTCCGCAAATTGTACCGGGGAGAGTTTACAATAGAAGATTATCAAGCTTTACTTTGTAATCTGCGCCCGCAAGTTGTAGAGGGAGCTCGCTGGATTGCTCGCGCCGCTTCTAACATGAGTGATTTTCGACTCCGATCGACTTTTATCGGCCATGCCCAAGACGAACACCGCGACTATCAAATGCTAGAACAAAATTATGTTTCTGTGGGCGGTGAATTGGCAAAAATTGTGGAATATGATAAGAATATTGGCAGCGAAGCACTCTCAGCTTTTATCTTCCACCAAGCATCGCGGGACAATCCGGTTGATTTAATTGGCAGTATGTTTATTATCGAAGGATTGGGAAATCAGTTGGCGGGAAAGTGGGCAAAACAAATTCAAGAAACTCTCGGTTTGCAAGACGAACAAGTATCGTTTTTAGCTTATCACGGAGCTAATGACGAGTCGCATTTAGCCAAGCTGGAAAATTTGATTAATGCCGAATGGATGACAGATGATATTGCCCGCCGCATTGTCAAAACCGCTCGCGTTACTGCTCGTTTATATTTGCTGCAATTGGAGGAAATTCGCTAATGCAAAAGCTGCAAAAACAAGATACCGAAAATCTCTCCGATGAGGAGAAAATTCCTTACGCTACCAAACCCTATAACCGCCGAGATCCGAATGTTTGGGATGTGCTGTTTTGCGATCGATCTATTCCCGTCGATTTAGTGGCAAAAGCATATATGATGCGGGATTTGCAAAGCTGGACTCGCAATTATTTGCTCATCCCGATCAAAGTAATTGCTAACTTGTTGCTGGCGGTAATTATGACTGTCAAGCGCCTGTTGCCCTTTCAATTTCGCGCTTACACTTTAATGCACAAATCGGCTGCATTTTTTCTAAATAACTTTGTCTCGCCCGAAGCTTGTTATTTAATAGTCCGGCACATCTGCGCCGGCTCCAACATTATCAACTTCTTGATTGACAACGGCCCCGACACCCAGATTGAAAAGTCAAAGCTTTATCCGCGCACAGTTAGCGATTTAGCTGACAATGCGTTTCTCGAACACGACTTAATTCTCTATAACTTTGTCTGGGATTACAACCAAGCAATGGTGACAAATCCTAACTGGTTGCAGTTGGTTAAAGAACGGGGAATTAATTATGATAGCATTCAACCTGTAAAAGTTGAAATGGATTTTGACAAGCGCAGGTGGTTGAGGATTTTGGATTTGGAATCTGCGATCGAATTGTTTAAAGTTTTTTATTCTCTGTGTTTAACGAGCGACGAATTTGCGCGAGCAGTGATGTCGCTTCAGTTAGATGAAAACTTCGGACTGTATGTCAGCGAGATTACCGGAAATTGCGACTGGAATCATGTAATTGTCAATCGCCATCCGCTAGCGCCAAATAGTCCATTTAATGCGGCACGCGACTTGTTTTTGCACGGGATAATTTCGGAATATCTCTATCGGTATTTGGAACTGCAAAAAGAGATGAGAAATGTTTCAAAGTAAGGTGCTCAGGTAGGTGTAACCTAAGCACCTTACGAATACAAGTAGCGCGTCCAATAACTTTTTGCGTAAGTCATGAAGTTGGAAAGAATGATTACTTTTTCCGGTAAAATTAATAGGAGAAATCAAGCTGCTGCTAGCTGTGCTTGTTCTGATGCTTTGGGCCAAGTCTGATTTACCACAATCCACTTGCCTGTAATTGGGTCGCGGTAAGTAATAAACGGATTAGATTTTAAAGGTTGACTGCAAGGTTTAGCGCCCATTTCTACACACTCCCAATAAATGGTATTGAATAACTACTACAACACCATACCTTTAATAATCGGCTGTTTTGCCTAAAATCCGCGTGATTTATAACTCAACAATAGGTGATATTTTAGGTATGTTTTGGTGACATAGAACACGGGCTAAGGTGATTTAAAACTGCGTTGGCAGTGAGCAGTATCACCAAAAACCTTGCGTAAAAAAAATCTGCCTTCTGGTTTTTACCTTCTACCTTTAAAAGGGCCACTATTTTCAGTATACATCTGATATTATTAAGTAAGGTAAAGACGTTTATCAGAGATCCCCCCTCACAAACTTATGGTGCTATTTGGATTTGGCAAAAAGTCGAGCCTGCCCTCTCCCCAAGAGGCATTACCAGGGCGGGCAGAGTCGATGTCGGTACCGGCAAGTCACTTTGTTAACGGCAATCCGCTCAAACCTCCCTTTCCAAACGGCATGGAGACTGCCATGTTTGGCCTGGGCTGTTTTTGGGGCGCGGAACGCAAATTTTGGCAGCAAAATGGAGTTTTTTCGACGGCTGTTGGCTACGCGGCCGGGATTACTCCGAATCCTACTTACAATGAAGTTTGCAGCGGGATGACGGGACATAATGAAGTAGTTCTGGTTGTCTTCGATCCGAAAGTAATTAGTTACGAAACGCTCCTCAAAGTTTTTTGGGAAAGTCACAATCCTACTCAAGGAATGCGTCAGGGCAATGATTCGGGTACTCAGTATCGATCGGGAATTTACACGTATTCAGCCAGCCAAATGCAGTTAGCTGAAGCTTCGCGAGATGCTTACCAGCAAGCTCTGACACCGGCCGGTTACGGTAAGATTACCACTGAGATTATTGAGGCTCCTGAGTTTTATTACGCAGAAAGCTATCATCAGCAGTATCTTGCTAAAGAGCCGAACGGTTATTGCGGCTTGGGCGGTACTAAGGTTTGTTTGCCTGCTATGTCTCAGGCTTAAAATTTTCCTCTGCTTGATGGGACACAATAATGTTCATTGGTGTCAATTTAAGGTCAAATGTATTGCAGATTTGCAGTGTGACGATTAAGGCCTGATCCCCCCTAGCCCCCCTTCTTAAGGGGGGAACAAGAAGTTATCAAAGTCCCCCTACAACCAGGGGGATTTAGGGGGATCAAGCCTTGCATGAAAGCTAGATTTCTCAGGCTTCAGACTTGATTTGACACTAATGAACACTGCTGTGTCCCTACATTGGGCTAGAATTCCGCCACAAACAGCGGAATATATTAGTAGTTAAAAACAGGTGAGAAATGCTGACGGCTGTTGTAATTATCAATTTAATGATATCTCTGGTTTGCTTTTATATAGCGGCGAAGGTGTGGAAAATCAGGCGGACGATCGCACGTTTGGAAATGCGGATCGCAGGAATGGAACGCCGCAGCAGCAATGTTCTCAGCAAATCGCCGGATTTCCTTGGTAAAAGGCAGCAAGGTACCCGCCAACTGCGACGACGTTATCAACAACTGGAATTGCAACTGCAACAGGTTCAGCAACTTGTGGGATTGCTGGGTTTGGGACGGATGCTTTGGTCCAGGCGCGATCGACCTTTGAGGTAAGCTATCCTAAAACTGCTGCCCCTGCTGACTCCCTAGGATTTTCAACAATATTTCTACCTTTGTAAAGGGCTGCGATCGGGCAAACGTGCCTAAAATTGGTGTATGGAGAGAAGTTATAAAAATGTCAACTAAACGTTCAGGATTATTTATTGGCGGTTTGCTTGTGGGTTCTGCGATCGGGGCAGTGACTGGCTTGCTGATAGCACCGCGACCAGGCAAGGAGACGCGGCAGATATTGAAAAAATCGGCCGATGCTTTGCCCGAGTTGGCGGAGGATTTATCGACTAGCGTGCAGTTGCAGGCCGATCGACTTTCTGAAACTGCAATCCGAAATTGGGACGAAACTTTGATTAGACTCAAAGAGGCGATCGCGGCAGGTTTGGAAGCGACTCAGCGGGAACGCCAAACACTGTCGGAAAGTGAAGCTGAAGTGAGTCCCCCGTCGCGCCCTCCCATGCGCTAAGTGAGATGAAATCCTCAACCACAAATCCGAGATTCAAGTGAGCGACCCTATATTCTGGCTAGGACTTTCAATTTTGCTAGTTGCAGTTAGCCTGACTGCTGTTTTAGTGACTTTAATACCTGCGGTGCAAGCGCTGGCCCGGGCGGCGCGCAGCGTGGAAAAGCTCGCTGACACGCTTTCTCGCGAATTTCCGCCCACTTTGGAGGCGATTCGGTTGACGGGGCTGGAAATTAGCGAGTTGACGGATGATGTTAGCGAGGGAGTACAAAGTGCGGGCGAGGTTGTCAAACAGGTCGATCGAAGTATTGGTAGCGCGAAGAAGCAGGCGCAAAACGTGCAGGTGACAACTCGCAGCGTGGTGACTGGGATTAAGGCTGCTTGGAAAACTTTAACTCGCAAGCCGCCCATGTCTGGAACAAATCGCCGATCGACAGAGAGATTGTCACCGAGTCAAAGAAGTGCGATTTCGCTGAGGGATTCGGGCTTGGAGGATAGGTATTCTGGGGTTTACGGTGCGGGTGCGAGTAATGGGGAATCGCCACGGTTGAGGGGTAGCGAGGGCTCGGGTTTGCCGGGGGATGCGGAAGATTTTGAGGAAGTGTCGAAGGATTCTTGATAGTCGATCGCTTTTTACCTTGCTTGTTTCAACTTTTGAATTTCCTCCATACTCAATCCTGTTGTTTGAGCGATCGTTGCTTCATCTAACACATCCAGAAGTCCTTTGGCAATTTCAAGCGCTTTTTCCTTCATTGCCTGTGAAACAGCCTGCTTAACAGCCTGCTTAACAGCTTTAGTAATAGCATTCCGCTGGTCTTGTATGTAAATTTCCTGATGTTCTAAATCTTCCAACTCTTCGCGGGTTAAATCGGCGCGATTCGCAACTTCAAAAGCTTTCTGAATTGCCTGGACTTCTCCCATTTGTTCCGGTACAACTTGTAAACTTTTGGCATTTTTCAGAAAATATATCCACTTATCGGTTAGAGTTTCTAGTTCTTCTAATTTTTTGCCGAATTTCGGTAATTCAACAAACACTAACTCGATATCATAAATTAGATAGTCAACCAGATAATCTCTTTCTTTGAGGACAAAGCGGGAAATTACTTTGTCGAGATTGGCAAACATTTCAAAGTCAGTAATAGTTAAAGCAATTACCGGATTTAGTAGCGTGTAATCTACTCCTGTGTCTAGTTGAATCGAATAAGCTTTAGCAGCATTGTACAAGATCCGCTTTTCAAAGCCTTCTACATTCAATACCTGCATTTCGATAATGACTGTTTGCTCGTTATTAAGCTTGGCTCGGATATCTAAGTAAGTATCTTTAACTCCTCTAATTTTGGGGGGTTGATAGGGATTGAGGATTTCTAAAGATTCGATCGCAGAATTACCTTGGTAGAGGATGGCGTTGAGAAAACTGATGAGGATTTCTTTGTTTTGTTCGTCGCCGAATATTTTTTTAAAGGCAAAATCTGTTTTGGGATTGATAAATCTCATTTTTAAAACCTCCAAGTTGAAGGGCTCGCTCTCGATTAAGATTATAGCATTTATGCTCTTTGGTTGAGGGTATGATTAGATCGCAGAGCTTTTCAGTAAGATTGGTGGTTGAGGGCCGATCGCCCTTTAGTTAGATTAGTTACTATAGGGGCGATCGCACATCTAATCTTTTTTATCCAAGTGTTCGGTTTTCGTAGTTTCTGAAGTTGAAGGGAATTCTAGTCGAATGTTAATATCAATTGATACTGTACTTTCTTTAAAACCTATATTAACTATTTTTACTAATGCTTCTGTCGGTACAGAATTATTTATTTTAAATTCAGGAGAAGACTGAGTTTTATATCCCGCTTCCTGTAGCCGATCGCAAATATTGCGCCAATTTCCTACAGGTTCGTTAGGTACATCTGCGAGTTTTTTAACATATTGGTATAAAGTTTTACATAAATAAACTTCTGCACTTTTGGAACTCTGAAACAGTTGGCGGGCGATTTCGGCGGGACTGCAACCGGAAAGCAATCCTCGAAGGTAGAGTTTTTCTGTTTCTGTTAGTCCCCTGCGCGATCGGGGTGAGATTTGCCGTTTAGCTTCTGCAAAAGCTTGGTACAGCCTTTCTAAGTCCCAGTGTTTGGCGGCTTCGGCAAATAAATCTTCCTTTGAGGCCATTTTAGGGTGTGGTGAGATGTGGCTAACAATAGCATAACCGAAATTGCTAGCGTTTGTTAGTTGTTTGCTAACAATAGGTAGTCTACTAAGCTGTTGCACATTTAAACTGTGATACACGCATTGCCCTTATTTTTGATTTTACGACCCCACTTAATTATTAA
>NZ_JAUBPS010000161.1:0-1839 GCF_036700865.1 Microcoleus sp. S13C4 | reverse complement strand
CAGATCCGAGTTGTATTCCCATTCTGCTACCAATCCATCAGCCGTATTCTCCATTGATAGGGTCAAATCAAACTTGGTCGTTCCCGTTTCAAAAGAAAACGAACTGAAAGTCAAGTCAGGCAGCTCCATTGAAGGCACACTCTTCTCGTCGAGCGCAAACATCACCTGAAACAGGGGTGTATAGCTTAAGGAACGCTCTGGTTGCAATGCCTCTACTAGCTGCTCGAATGGCAGGTCTTGATGCGTGTAACCTTGCAGCGCCACTTCCCGAACTCGATGGAGTAACTGGTCAAAACTAGGGTTGCCCGATAGGTCGGTACGCAGCACTAAAGTATTGACAAAAAAGCCGATTAGTCCTTCGATTTCCTGTCGGTTGCGACCAGCTACAGGCGTCCCTACTACGATGTCCGAGGAGCCTGTATAGCGATAGAGCAAGGTCACAAAAGCTGCATATAGCGTCATAAACAGAGTGACTCCCGCTCGCCTGCTGAAATTGGCAAGTGCTTGGCTCAATTCAAGAGAAAGGCCGAACGATTTATACGCTCCGCGATAACTTTGAACCGCTTTTCGGGGTCGGTCGGTAGGTAATTCTAATAAAGCCGGAGCGCCCAATAGTTGTTGCTTCCCATAGTTAAGCTGCGTTTCGAGTAGCTCTGGAGTTAACCAATAACGCTGCCAAACCGCAAAGTCAGCATATTGTACAGGTAATTCTGGTAAAACTTTTGGGTTACCAGTACATTTGGCTTCATACAGTGCGGCTAACTCTCCGTAGAATACGCCTGCTGACCACCCATCAAAAATAATGTGGTGTACTGTTAGCAAAAAGACGTACTCTGTGTCGTCAAGCTGTAGCAACTTGGCTCGCACTAAAGGCTCTCGCTCTAGGTCAAAAGGTCGCTGTGCCTCCGCCGTGGCTAATCGTTGCGCCTCGACTTCTCGCTCACAAAAAGGTAGGTTTTGTAAGTCTACTTTAAGCAGTTTCAATTTCAGAGTTGAGGCGATAACTTGAATAGGTTGTCCCGACACTTTTGTGAAGTTTGTGCGTAAAACTTCATGACGGCAGATAATTTCGTTGAGGCTTGATTCAAGAGCAGCTATATTGAGCTGACCGCTAAGACGCAAGGCGGACGGGATGTTGTAGAAGGCACTATTTGGTTGTAATTGGTCAAGAAACCACAACCTAGCTTGAGCGAAGGATAATGGGATATCGCCTGACCGGGGAATCGGTAATAGCGGTTGAGCTTGTATAGATTGCTTGCTATGAAGCGAATTCTCAATGCGTTCAGCGACGGTAGCGACAGTGGGAGCTTCAAACAAACTGCGTAATGGTAATTCGACGGACATTGTATCGCGCACTCTAGAGATAATTTGAGCTGCTAGTAAGGAATGTCCACCGAGTTCAAAGAAATTATCGTGAACGCCCACTTGTTCAATACCCAGGACACAAGCCCAGATGTTGGCTAGCATTTCCTCAATAGGAGTGCGAGGGGCGACAAAAGTGAGTTCCAGTTCTGGTGGTAATTCGGGTGAGGGTAGGGTGCGACGGTCTACTTTACCATTAGGCGTCAGTGGCAAGGACTCCAAAATTACAAAAGCACTAGGTACCATATAGTCTGGTAGTCGCTCTTTCAGAAAATGCCGCAGGTCCCCAACGGTGGGGGCAGGTTTCTGAAGAGGGACAGCGTAAGCGACTAAGCTCTTTTGACCCGGAATATCTTCTCGAAGCACGACTGCAACAGAGAGTAAGTTTGGATGTTGACTCAGTGCTGCTTCAATTTCTCCGAGTTCGATCCGAAAACCGCGCACCTTTACTTGGTCATCTATCCGACCGAGGTATTC
>NZ_JAUBPS010000101.1:15679-19515 GCF_036700865.1 Microcoleus sp. S13C4 | reverse complement strand
TTCTCAACCAGAATCCGAACTGATTTTAGATACGTCAAAGTCGCTAGAGCGTTCTCAACCAGAATCCGAACTGATTTTAGATACGTCAAAGTCGATCGAGCGTTCTCAACCAGAATCCGAACTGATTTTAGATACGCCAAAGTCGCTAGAACATCCTCAACCAGAATCCGAACTGATTTTAGATACGCCAAAGTCGCTAGAACATTCTCAACCAGAATCCGAACTGATTTTAGATACGCCAAAGTCGCTAGAACATTCTCAACCAGAATCCGAACTGATTTTAGATACGCCAAAGTCGCTAGAGCGTTCTCAACCAGAATCCGAACTGATTTTAGATACGCCAAAGTCGCTAGAGCGTTCTCAACCAGAATCCGAACTGATTTTAGATACGCCAAAGTCGCTAGAACACCCTCAACCAGAATCCGAACCACTGGTAAAAAATCGGCCACTTAAAAAAAAGCCACAACCGAGTAGCGATTCTCGACCAGAAGATCCCCCTGTTACCAAAAAGCGACAAATAGAAAGAAAAAAACAGGATAGCGACGACAGCCAAAAACCACCCGCAGGCGACTCAGAATGAACCAATTACCAATGGCCAATTACCCATTCCCAATTTCTAAAGGTTAGTAATGATTAGTAATATTGTCGCAATTTACCGCAAAGAACTACAAAGCTATTTTGCCTCGCCATTAGCCTATGCCATCGCCGCAGTCTTTTGGCTAATCACCGGCTACTTTTTAATCGCCATCCTCCTCGCCCCCGACGGGCTAATTCCCCAAATTGGTCAGCGAGACCAAATGGGAATTACCGAACCTCCCATCGACGTAGCCTACGAATTCCTGCAACTCTTCCTGCGAATAATGGGTTCCCTTTCGTTGTTCGTATTACCCGCACTCTCAATGGGACTTTACGCAGAAGAACGCAAACGTGGAACCTTAGAACTATTAGCCACATCGCCCTTAACAAACTGGGCCGTTGCTACCGGCAAACTCCTCGGTGTTTTAACATTTTATACCACAATGTTGCTGCCCCTGCTGTTCTGCGAGGCGATCGCCCTCAGTTCCTCAACCCCACCCGTACCCCCCGGAGTTCTTCTGCTAGGACACGGCGGCTTAATCTTACTAGCAGCAGGAGTATTGTCCCTCGGAATGTTTATTTCCTCCCTCACCGACAGCACAATTTTATCCGCCATTCTCACCTTCACTCTAGTATTATTTCTCTGGGTGATCGATGCAGCCGCCGTCGGTATCGGTGGCCCCTTCGGAACAGCATTAGGACATTTATCGCTCCTAACAAATTACACCAATCTTGTCAAGGGAGTTTTCGATACCAGCAGTTTAATTATGTTTGCCAGTTACATCATTTTAGGAGTATTTCTGACCGCCCAATCCATCGATGCCTTGCGATATCAGCGTTCTTAAAAACATTAGGAAATGCAGAGACAGAGAAGGTTATTTTTGCCGAAGTAAAAACCAGTAAAGAGCCAAGGGAAGGTTATTCTTTCCCTCCTGTGAATCATTCTACCAAATACCTCAAACAATGAGATTTATCAATCCAAAAATCGACTTTGCGTTCAAAAAAATATTCGGATCCAGCGACAGCAAAGACATCCTGATTAATTTTTTAAACGCCATCCTTTATGAAGCACAGCCGATCATCGAAGACTTAGAAATAATCGACTCGCAACCCGAAAATCAAACTCTTGCAACCCAAGATACACACCTAGATGTCAAAGCTACAATTAACGGCGGCAGAATCGCCCTCGTTGAAATTCAAGTGATCAACGTGCCTTCCTTCGGGAACAGGGTTTTGTACAATGCTGCCAAAAGCTACAGCCAGCAATTAACCGGAAAAGAACGCTACGAAAGACTAAAAACAGTAATTTCCTTGAAAATTGCCGACTTTGAAATGTTTGAAAATCAGCCCGACTTTATGTCGCGGTTTGTTTTCCAAGAAAAAGAGCAACAGTTTGAGTCTCCAGATACTGAAATAGAATTAGTATTTATCGAACTGCCCAAGTTTAGCAAGGAATTAGCAGAATTAGAAACAACCGCCGACAAATGGATTTACTTTCTAAATAACACCAGTAATTTGGAGACAGTACCAGAAACACTGAGTGCAGTTCCCGAACTTCAGAAAGCTTTGATAATTGCCAACGAGGACAACTTCACTCAACAAGAATTAAATGAATTGCAGAAGCAAGAACTGTGGATTGAAGACCAGCAGATTGCCATAGATGTAGCAAGAGAACAGGTGACAAAAGCCGCTCAACTTTCGTTAATATTGCGTCAGCTAGTGAAGCGCTTAGGCACAATACAACCGGAAACTGAAAACTGCATCCGTCAATTAGGCGTAGAGGAATTAGAAGCACTAGGAGATGCCGTAATCGATTTCAACAATTCGTCAGATTTAACAGCATGGTTGCAGGCTAATGCGATATAGAATAACATCCTCGCACCGGAATTTTCTCACTCAATATTTACCTTATGAAAATTAGCAAAACAAATTGGAAATATGTTTTTTTGCTGGGCCCCCTCCTCATCGCAGCGGGGGTAACAGCAGCACTTGTATCCGGAGTATGGGACCCCCTGACAGTCGGTTTAGTTATTGCCGGAGCAGTGACGATCGCACTTTGGCTGTTATATTTGAGTTACGAACAAAGCTTTTGGGGGCAGCGTTCCACTCAAGCCAGCACCAACGCCCTAATTGCTACCCTCGCCGTCTTTGTGATTCTCGGAGTAATTAACTTCATAGCCGTTCGCTATCCCGTCCGCATCGACTTAACCGAAAGCCAACAATTTACCCTCGCCCCGCAGACTCAACAAATACTGCGAAACCTGCAACAAACAGTCAAAGTTTGGGTATTTGACCCCATCCAAAACCCCCAAATTAAAGAATTGCTGCAAAATTACAAACGCGAGGGAGGCGAAAAGTTTCAATTCGAGTTTGTAGACCCGCAGGCCCAACCGGGAAAAGCGCGGGAATTTAGCATTACCAGCATCGGAGAAGTTTACCTGCAATCCGGCGACAAAAAACAGGTACTGCAAAAAGGTGGCACTGCTTTTGGTAGCGACCCGAATCAAGGTCTTTCAGAGATAAAACTTACCAATGGCTTAGAAGAAATCCTGAGCACTCGCGTTGCTACAGTTTACTTTTTGCAAGGCAAAGGAGCCCGCCCGCTAAAGGAAGGTCAAGGCGGAATACAGCAAGCTGAAAAAGCTCTCAAAGATAAATACTACAACGCCCAAACACTGAATTTGACCGAACGCAAAGAAGTGCCAGAAGATGCAGATGCTTTAATCGTTCCTGGGCAGGACAAACCGTTTTCTGATACAGAAATTAAAGCACTAAAAGCTTATCTCGATCGCGGCGGCAGTTTATTTTTAATGGTAGACCCGGCAATTAATACGGGATTGGATAAAATGCTGCAAGAATGGGGCGTCAAACTCGACACCCGTTTGGCCATCGATGCTTCGGGCACTGGTCAAAGATTTGGACTCGGCCCCACGGTTCCCACAGTCAGGCGCTACGGCGAACATCCGATTACTCAAAGTTTTGGCAACGGTATTTCATTTTATCCGTTTGCGCGTGCTTTGGAAATCTCGCCAGTAGAAGGGATAGAGGAAAAACCGCTGATTTGGACGAGTCAGGAAAGTTGGGCTGAAAGCGATTTGACGACGAGGAAATTGGAGTTTGATCAGAAGACCGATCGACAAGGCCCGCTATTATTAGGTGTAGCTTTAGTTCGATCGTCTACTGACAGCACTCCCTTAAAGCCCTCACCCTCACCAACACCAACTTCGCCCTCGCCTTCACCCCAAGCATCACCGACAACT
>NZ_JAUBPS010000101.1:0-15579 GCF_036700865.1 Microcoleus sp. S13C4 | reverse complement strand
TCACCATCACCGACAACTTCACCATCACCGACAACTTCACCATCACCGACAACTTCACCATCACCGACAACTTCACCATCACCGACAACTTCACCGTCGCCGACAACTTCGCCATCGCCAACAACTTCGCCGTCGCCGACAACTTCACCATCGCCAACAACTTCACCAACAGCTTCCCCAATCAGCTATTCGGTGATTGTCTCGCAAGAAGCTACGCCTCCAGCATTACCGACGACTTCGCCAACACCGACAGCATCTCCCACAGCATCTCCGGAAAGTTCGCCAACACCAACACCCACAGCATCTCCCAGTCCCAAGTCAACTCCTTCTGCGGCTTCAACTCCTAGAAAAACATCGCGAATGGTAGTAATTGGTACATCTCAATTTGTGACTAACGGTTGGTTTGACCAACAACTCAATAGCGACGTGTTTCTCAATTCAGTCAGTTGGTTGAGTAAACCAGACCAGCAAAGCTTTTCTATCAGTCCGAAAAAAGCTACCAACCGCCGCATTAACATGACGACCATCCAAGTAGGATTGCTGGTTTTAGCTTGGCTAATCTGGCCTTTACTCGGACTGGGAATTGGTGGCGCTATCTGGTGGAAGAGAAGATAAGTTAGTTGACAGTTGACTGTTGACAGTTGACTGTTGTCAGTTGACTGTTGTCAGTTGACTGTTGTCAGTTCTTATTAATAACAGACTCCCCCATACCCAATGCCCAATTCGCTGTTACTATGAAATTGCAGAAAAATACATTAGTATTGATAGCCGTCGCGTTGAGCATGACTGGGTTGGTTGCTTTGTTCGAGATGGAAGTGGCTCCGAAACAGGAAGCCGCTAAGGAAGAAAAACAGAAAATTTTTGCTTTTAAGTCCGATCGCGTACAATTCTTTACAGTCAAAACTCCGGAAAAAATATTGACTTTTGAACGAGTTTATGCTACAAAAGGAGGCAAGTCTAACTGGGAAATGAAATTGCCAGTGCAAGCACACGCGAGTCAGGCATCGGTGGATTTCTTGCTAGACAGGTTGGCAACAGGAAAGAGCGATCGCACGATTAATATTACTGCTGCTCAACTGCCCGAATTCGGTCTCGACCAACCCCAAGCTACAGTCACAGTAAAACTGGACAACCAGGAAACTCACCGCCTAGTTTTAGGCAAAACAGACTTTAGCGGCCGCTTCTTGTACGCTCAAGCCAATCCGCCGGAAGCGCCCCCTCAAAATTCAGCCCAAACTTTGCCCGTGCTGCTAGTGCCTTTTGACTTTAAAAATGCCGTCCAGCGACCTTTGTCAGAGTGGAAAAAAGCAGAAGAACCCAAAACAGAGAAACCGCAAAAACCCTCTCCCACGCCAAGTCCTGAGAATCAATAGATGGCCCGATCGATCTGAGATGTTGCACGATTCTCAATAAATCTTTTATGAACAGGCTTTCGGCCTGTTCCACAAAGAGTGAATTTTCTTGTGGAACAGGCCCGAAAGCCTGTTGCTGAGAATGGTGCGCTCTGGGATAGAATTTAAAGAACAAATCCCAAAACCTGTTACATCCAACATTCCTCGCCTAAAATACAAAAAAGTTTAAGTTTAAACTGTATTAAAATAGCGTGCATTACCCCAGGAACGGGCGACTATGTTTCAGACAGCACTCAACCAAGGTACGACAGCAACGGATACAGCGCTTGACGTTGAACTCCGCAAGGTCTTTAAGGTATTTAACGGCGAAACCGCAGTCCGCGGAGTTGACCTCAGCATTCGCCAAGGAGAATTTTTTAGCATCCTCGGGCCTAGCGGCTGCGGCAAGACTACGACCCTGCGCTTAATCGCTGGGTTCGAGACTCCCTCGGCGGGCGAATTGATGATTCGAGGCCAGTCGATGACCAACACTCCAGCTTACCGCCGTCCGGTAAATACTGTGTTTCAAAGCTACGCTTTGTTCGGACACATGAATGTCTGGGACAATATCGCTTTTGGATTGCGGATAAAAAAGCTGGGGAAAGCGGAAATTGAAGAACGGGTACGGGAAGTTTTGCAATTGGTGAAAATGGAATCTTTCGCCAACAGGTTTCCCGGTCAAATGTCGGGCGGCCAGCAGCAGCGGGTGGCTTTGGCAAGAGCTCTGGTAAATCGACCGGCGGTACTGCTGCTGGATGAACCTCTGGGTGCTCTGGATTTGAAGTTGCGGAAGCAAATGCAGTTGGAACTGTCGAATTTGCATCAAGAATTGGGTTTGACTTTTGTGATGGTGACTCATGACCAAGAAGAGGCGATGAGTCTGTCTGACCGGATTGCGGTGATGCACGAGGGGAGGATTGAGCAAATTGGCTCTCCTGAAGAAATTTATGAGTGCCCGCAGACGGCTTTTGTGGCGGATTTTATTGGCGATACAAATTTGTTTTCTGGTACGGTGGAGTCGATCGACCGATCGACTATCACAGTTCGCACATCAGCCAATCTGAAAATAGTCGTTCAGCAGTCGGATATGTGGAGTGGTGTCACAGGCGACTCTGTGGTGGTCAGCGTTCGGCCCGAAAAAGTATATTTGAATCTCTACCAGCCGGAAGTTTCCGTCAACTGTTTTGAAGGGCGGCTCAAAAATACTATGTACATGGGCACGCACGTTCATTACGTCGTTGAGTTGTCGTCGGGCGATAAAATTACGGTGCGCCAGCCAAATACCGGCGGCTCTTTCCCAGACCCGCATACGCCGATTTATGCTTACTGGGGGACTACTGATTGTCTCGCTTTGGGCGATCGAGGATAATTGGGAAACGAAGGAAGTTCGGCAACGGATTCGCTCGACGGATGTAACGGATGTCAAGAAGAAGGAAAAAGGAAGAAGGAAGAGGGGGAGAATGGGAGAATTTCCCCATTACCAATTATTCCTTATTACAAATTCTCAAATCTAAAATCGAATTTCCCAATCCCCAATTCCCCAATCTAAAATCTAAAATCTAAAATCTAAAATCTAACTGTGCCTCCGACTAACTTACCAATTTCCAGGATTTTCCCGGCTAATTCTACACGCCGTCAGTTCCTAAAAAATTCGGCGGCGACAATTTCCGGGTTAGCTGTTTCGAGTTGCGGCTGGCGACTTGCAGACGTACAATCTGCTCCTCGCGTCAAAGGTTCTGCCGACCAACTTTTCATCTATACTTGGGCAGGCTATACCGATAAGGCTTTGCTCGATCGCTTTGCCGAAAAAACCGGCATTCGCGTAGTGGCCGACGTGTTTAGCTCCAACGAAGAGATGCTGGCGAGAGTTCAAGCCGGTGGCGCCCGCGCCTACAGCATCATTTACCCATCTGACTACATGGTGGTTCAAATGACGGAACTCGGGCTGTTAAGCCCATTAGACCACTCGATTTTGGGCGGGCTCGATCGGCTCAAAAAACAGTTCCAAAACCCTGTATATGACCCAGGAAACCGCTACAGTGTGCCTTTGAGTTGGGGAACCACAGGCTTGATTTACAACACCGAACAACTCAAAGAAGCTCCTGAAGATTGGGACTATTTGTGGCAGCATAAAAAAGAGTTAGCAAAGCGAATGACGCTGGCGAGTGATGTTCGAGAAGTCATGGGAGCTGCGTTGCGGATGCTGGGCTATTCTCTGAATTCTACGAACCAAGACCAAGTGAAACAAGCTTACGAAAAGTTGGTGCAACTCAAACCGGCGATCGCATCTTTTACTACTGATGCTTGGCGGCCTCAAATGCTGACGGGGGATTTGAAGGTAGCTATGTGTTATTCTTCTGATGCTAATGAAGTAATTTCCGATAACGATAAATTGAAGTATGTCGTCCCCAAAAGCGGTTCTTCTCTGTGGACTGACACTTTAGTAATTCCTCAAGGTGCTCCCAATCCCGAAGCAGCTTATAAATGGATTAACTTTTTGCTGCAAGCCGATGTCGCTGCTTCTTTAGTAGAGCGGCTCAGTTTTTCAACTCCTTCGGAAGATGCTTTTAGTTTGTTGACGCCGGAAGTCCGCGAAAACGAGATTCTTTTCCCTTCGGAAGATATTTTGAAAAAGTGCGAAGGTGTGGCTCCGGTAGGGAAATTTATGGAAGTGTACGATCGCTACTGGACTCAATTAACCAGCGGCTAATCATCACCTGTAGGGCGGGTTTTCCACGCAATCTCTAATTATAGCCTAATATTTACACAAACTCGCCCCCGCACAGCCGATAGCCCGCTCTATCCCTATATCCGCGTTAATCTGCGTTCATCAGCGGTTAAAAAATAAAAAAAAATTGCTCTATGGCTGTTTCAACTAAAACTCCCCCTCCTATTCCTCCCAATTCTTCTTTGAAGGCTGAAACTATTTCCCCGTGGTCTGCTTGGGCTGGGCCACTGGCATTGCTCGGCCCTTCTGGCTTGTTGCTGCTTTTATTATTAGTCATACCAACTTTGGTAATTTTTCAGCTTAGTTTGGTGCCGAATATTAAGCCGGGAGATTTGGTGAATCCTTCGGGAATCGGCAATTACCTGCGAGTGTTTGAGCCGCTGAATTTACAGGTGATGGGTCGATCGCTCTTTTTCGCAACGGGGACTACTATTCTGTGTTTGCTGCTGGGATTTCCCGTCGCTTACTGGATCGCCCTCAATGTCTCGAAAAAGTGGCGGAATTTAACTTTGTTAGGCTTTGTGTTGCCACTGTGGACTTCTTCGCTGTTGCGATCGTATGCTTGGATTACAATTCTGCGTCCTACGGGGGTTCTCAACTCGCTGCTGGCACTTGTAGGCATTCCTCCTCTGGAATTGCTTAATCAAAGTTCCGCAGTTTTAATCGGCATGGCTTACAGTTATTTGCCTTATATCGTGACCATTCTCTACGCATCTTTGGAAAAGTTAGACCGCCGATTACTAGAAGCATCTCAGGATTTGGGTGCCAATCCAGTGGAAACTTTCTGGAAAGTGACAGTACCTCAGACGATGCCGGGAATTGCTGCGGGTTCTTTGCTAGTATTTATTAGCTGTTTGGGCGATTTTGTCGATCCGGAGTTACTCGGTGGAGCTTCGAGCATGACGGCGGCTCGTTTGATTTACAATCAGTTTTTGGGGGCGACTCAAAATTGGGGGCTGGGTTCGGCTCTGAGTATGGTATTAATCTTTGTAGTGAGTATCGGAATTGCCCTTTTGCTCAAATATGGCGATCGTAATGCAATTTAGGATGTTGAAGGAAGAAGCAAAAAGCAATAAGGAAGAAAACAATCCTAACCTATTACCAATTACCCATTACCAATTACCGATTACGTAGAAATGGAACAGACCGCCGACAATCCACAGGAGGAAATACAAGCCGATATGTACTTAAAACCTAAATTTAAGGTTTCTTGGCAGGTAATATTTGCCGTTTTGATGTTTTTTTATATGTACCTGCCCATCCTGGTACTCACATTTTACAGCTTTAACAAATCGCGTTTTAGCGCCGGCTGGGAAGGATTTACTTTAGATTGGTACGTTAAATTATTTAGCGATACGCGGATTTTAGTTGCCCTGAGAAACAGTTTAACAGTGGCGGTTTGTGCAGTTGCAATCTCGGCGGTACTCGGCACTTTGATGGCAGTAGGTTTAGCCCGCTACCGCTTTCCAGGCAAGAGTTTATATCAGGGAGTCTCCTACTTGCCGATTATTATTCCAGATATTGCTACCGCAGTTGCTACTCTGGTATTTTTAGCGGCGCTGGCTATTCCTCTGAGTTTGTGGACAATTGTCGCCGCTCACATTGTGTTTTGTCTGGCTTACATCGCTCTAGCTGTTTCTACTAGATTGGCAGATTTAAACCCGTATTTAGAAGAGGCTGCCTTGGATTTAGGTGCAACGCCTGTGGAGGCTTTTATTCAGGTTTTGCTCCCTCAATTAATACCCGGAATTGTTTCCGGTTGTCTGCTGTCTTTTGTCCTCAGCATGGACGATTTTTTGATTGCGAGTTTTACCGCAGGTAGCGGGACTACAACTCTGCCGATGGAAATTTTTAGCCGGATTCGGACTGGGGTAAAACCTGATATTAATGCTCTGAGCGTGCTGTTGATAGTAGGTTCGGGAGGATTGGCATTTTTAGCGGAATATTTGCGCGGCCGGGGCGAGCAAAAACGGGCTCATTAGTCATAGGTCATAGCTCATTGGTTATTACTCACCAAAAAACCCGGTTTCTTTGAGAAACCGGGTTTCTGAGGCGGTAAGGTACGCAGTTGACATCCTACAGAGGTTCTGCGTCTAGGACTGAATTGCTGCTATTTTGCTGCTGGTAATTTCACTTTACTAGCCAAACCTAGTGCTTCCAAAACTTGAATTGTCATCCAAGTGAAGTCAATTTCCCACCATTTCATACCGTGACGCGCAGAGTATTGAAAAGCGTGGTGGTTGTTGTGCCAGCCTTCGCCGTAAGTCAAAACCGCAACCCACCAACAGTTAGTAGAACTATCGTCGGTTTCGTAAGTGCGGTAGCCAAATTTGTGAGTGGCGCTGTTAACAAACCAAGTGCAGTGATATACCGCAACTAAGCGGACAAAAATTACCCAAACTACAAAAGGCCAGCCTGCTGCTAAGTAAAGCAACACGCCAAAGGCGATTTGAATGGGGAGAAAGTAGTTTTGCAAAAACTGGTAAAAGGGGTCGCTCGAAATGTCTTTTGTGCAGCGAGAAATTTCAGCGTGAGCTGGACCTTTATATAGCATCCAGCCGATGTGACTCCACCAAAAACCCTTTTGGGCATTGTGAGGGTCTAGCGCATTTTGGTCAGAGTGGGTGTGGTGCAATCGGTGCAGCCCAACCCAATCAATTATTCCTCCTTGACAGGCAAGGGCTCCGCAAAATGCTAGAAAGTATTCTACGAATTTTGGTGTCTGAAAACTGCGGTGGGTCAGCATACGATGCCATCCGAGAGTTATTCCCAAACCGCCGGTTATCCAGTGCATGAATACTGTTAAACCAACTGCTGTCCAATTGAAGTTACTGGGTAGCAGTGCGAACAAAGCGCCGATATGAAGGCCTGCTAAACTAATAACGTGCTTCCAATTATATTGAAGTTTTTCTTGCGTTGCAATTGTCATTCTCTTTTTGATTTCTGATGAGATGCCTAGCTAGATTCACGCCTAATAGTTGGGATTGAGCAGTGAACTTTTGTGCTGCACTCTTGCCCAAACTAATAAAGAATCACTGATAGATTTGGGATTAGGATTGAAAAAGATTTACGGTTGTATTTTGAAAATAAAAAATTTGGCTGCCAAACAAAATTTTTTGTTCCCAATTATATTATAACTGATTCTGGTTTTGGTTGGGTCGATCGCACTAGATGATTCGAGCTTACTTCAACCCAACCTATACCGATCGCAAAAACAGGATGAGGCATTGGTCACGAGCCATTAGTCCAGAACTGATGACCGACAACCCATGACTAATTGCCCATGCTATTTTTCTGCTAATTTCACTTTGGTTGCCAAACCCAATGCTTGCAGCAGTTGAATTGTCATCCAGGTGAAGTCGATTTCCCACCATTGGAGACCGTGGCGAGCAGAGTATTGAAAGGCGTGGTGGTTATTGTGCCAGCCTTCGCCGTAGGTGAGGAGGGCAACCCACCAGCAGTTAGTCGATCCATCGCCCGACTCGTAGGTGCGGTAGCCAAATTTGTGGGTAGCGCTGTTAACCAGCCAAGTGCAGTGGAACACCACCACGATCCGCATAAACACGCCCCAAACCACGAAAGACCAGCCGCCTAATAAATAAAGCAACACACCGAAGACAACTTGGATGGGGATAAAATATGCTTGGAGAAACTTGTATACTGGGTCGTCGCCGATGTCTTTAGTAAAGCGGGGGATTTCAACTCTGATCGGGAGATCAGAGAGCATCCAGCCCATGTGGCTCCACCAGAAGCCTTTATTGGAATCGTGGGGATCTGTTTCGGTGTCGGAATGTATGTGGTGTAACCGGTGCATTCCTACCCAGTCGATCGGGCCACCTTCACAGGAAAGAGTACCGCAAATAACTAGAAAATACTCTAGCCATTTCGGTGTTTGAAAACTGCGGTGGGTGACAAGGCGGTGATATCCGAGAGTAATTCCTAAACCACCTGTTACCCAATGCAGGAAAACTGCTAGCCCAACCGCAGACCAGCTAAAATTACCCGGCAGCAAAGCAAATAAAGCACCGATGTGCAGAAAGGCCATAAAGCCTACGACAGGCCAATCAGGAGAAGTTTTTTTGGAAGTTGCAATCGTCATGAATATATTATGTTTACAAACTAGGGGCCGCATCTACGCCATAATGAACAGCGCGCACGCAACTGGTGAGCGAGGTATAGATGAATAGCGTTTCACGGCTACAGGAAGCAGAACAGGCACTCTTTCAGATTTTTTCTGGTATTGACGCGACAGTCAAGCAAAATCTTCAACGAGTCTTAAAAGCTTTTCGCAGCCACCGGGTTGGAGTCCACCATTTTGCAGGGGTTACGGGTTACGGCCACGACGATTTAGGTCGGGAGACTTTGGACGGGTTATTTGCCGAAGTGGTAGGGGCCCAGGCCGCGGCTGTCCGGGTACAGTTTGTTTCGGGTACTCACGCGATCGCCTGTGCTCTTTTTGGCATCCTGCGTCCAGGTGACGAAATGTTGGCAGTGGCTGGTTCTCCCTACGATACTTTAGAAGAAGTGATCGGCTTGCGGGGGCAAGGTCAAGGTTCACTGATTGAGTTTGGCATTAGTTACCGTGAGTTGCCTCTAACTCGGGAAGGAAGTTTGGATTGGCAGGCACTGAGCTCTACTATTTCAGCAAAGACTCGCCTGGTTTTTATCCAGCGCTCTTGCGGCTATTCTTGGCGGTCGAGTTTGTCTATTTCTGAGATAGAAAAAATCGTCACCATAGTCAAACATCAGAATCCTAGCACAATTTGCTTTGTTGATAATTGTTACGGGGAGTTTGTTGAAAATTGTGAACCTACTGCTGTGGGTGCGGATCTGATGGCTGGTTCTTTGATCAAAAATCCGGGGGGTACGATCGTCCCTGCTGGGGGCTACGTTGCTGGCAGGGCGGATTTGGTGGAGGCGGCAACTTGTCGGTTGACGGCACCGGGAATCGGCAGCAGCGGCGGCGCAACTTTTGATTTGAATCGGTTGCTGTTTCAGGGTTTGTTTATGGCTCCGGGTTGTGTGGGGGAGGCGATGAAGGGAAATCATTTGACGGCTTATGTTTTTTATAAGTTGGGTTATCGAGTGAATCCTATGCCTTTGGCTAGAAGACGAGATGTGATTCAGGCGATCGAATTCGGTTCTGCTGATAAGTTAATTGCTTTTTGTCGCGCGGTTCAGCAAAATTCCCCCGTCGGTTCCTATTTAGATCCGGTGCCGGCTCCGATGCACGGGTATGAAAGTCAGTTAGTGATGGCTGGGGGTACTTTTATTGATGGGAGTACGTCGGAGTTTTCCGCTGACGGGCCTCTGCGGGAACCTTACGTGGCTTTTTGTCAGGGGGGGACTCATTGGACTCATGTATCGATCGCTCTTGAAGCTGCGATCGAGGCTGTGGGTCCAGCTAAGTAAGTTGTAGGGGCGGTGCGGTACGGGGGGTTCCCTGGGTTTGCATGGTGATTTGTGGGGATTTTTTGACCGCACATCCAGGCACATTGACGCTGAGGAACGCAGATTAGAAGAGCTCTCCGGGATCGGCTGCTGGGAGTTTGCTCGCCGGCGCGATCGCCCCGGAACCGGTACACAGGATCGGAGTTAAATTTAATATCACTGTATTTGCGAGTTTACTCGGCATTTTTGAGTGCTTGAATATCGCTTTGCATAATTATGCTGACATTGCGCGAAATCTTGTCTATTTCCCAATCCCACCACCGAATTTCTAATAGTTGTGCAACTTCAGCATCGCTAAAACGCTGTTTGATTGGATGGGCGGGGTTTCCACCCACAACGGTGTAAGCGGGAATGTCTTTTACTACAACGGATTTGGCCGCAATGACGGCACCGTCGCCGATTTGGACTCCGGGCATAATGAGGGATTCATAGCCGGTCCAAACATCATTGCCAATGACGGTATCGCCTTTACTTGGCAGTTCCATTAATAAATTCATCGCTGTTTCCCAACCATTCCCAAAAACCGGAAAAGGATAAGTTGAAATTCCATCTAGTTTGTGATTTGCACCGTTCATAATGAATTTGACGTTGGTCGCGATCCCACAAAATTTACCAATAATTAATCGCTCGTTTCCGTAGTTATAAAGTACATTTTTTTCAAAGTTTTCTGGATCTATTGGATCGTCGTAATATGAGTAATCGCCGACGATAATGTTGGGGGATTTAATAAAGTTTTTGATGAAGCAGACGCGCGGCTGCTCGGTCATCGGATAAGGTCGGTTTGGATCGGGCCCAATTTCTGTCATAAGTTTCAATCCTGATTCGTTAAGCTGCTGGATTGATGTAGTGTTAATTCGAGTGAGGTTTGCTTCTGCTTCATTAACATATAGTAGTAGAGCTTGTCAAGGGATGGACGAGAAATTTTGGGTCGATCGCCCTGCAAGAAATGAGACAAAATGGTAAAAGCCAACATCCATCCGCGTTCCGAAGCGGTTAAAAATCCCAAATTAATATCAAAGAAGCGATCGCAGTGAGATAATTTATGAGAGTACGAACCTACGAAATCGGTGATACCCAACAAATTGTAAAACTGTTTTACGACACGGTACACGAAGTAAACATCCGCGATTACACAAAAGCACAAGTAGATGCTTGGGCGCCAGCAGATATGGATATCGAAAGTTGGACTAAAAGTTTAAGCAGTAAATTTACTTTCGTAGCAGAAGAGGGTGATAAAATTGCAGGTTTTGGGGAATTAGAACCAAGCGGCCATATCGATCGCTTTTACTGTCATCAAAATTTTCAAAGACAAGGAGTTGGTAGGCTAATTTTAAAACAAATTGAGTCAAAAGCCAAAGAGTTAAGAATTAACAAGTTATTTACCGAAGCCAGCATTACAGCTCGACCTTTTTTTGAAAGCCAGGGATTTATTGTGATTAGAAAACAAGAAGTAGAACGCAGAGGACAAAAATTCATCAACTTTGCGATGGAAAAAAATATATAAACAACGATTTGTGTAAAATTAGATCGAAGAGTTTTACTCAGGAGTTGCGATCGTGACGGAAGCTACAAATGTTCTGGGCGGAAAATTAGAGACTTGCTGCACTTCGCCAATGACGGGCTATTATCGGGACGGCAAATGCAATACAGGTGGTGGCGACTTTGGGGCTCACACTGTTTGTGCTCAACTGACAGAAGAGTTTTTGCGATTTACCAAGTCGAATGGAAATGATTTGAGCACTCCGGTTCCCGAATTTAACTTTCCCGGTTTGAAGGCTGGCGATTGCTGGTGCTTGTGTGCTTCTCGCTGGAAGGAAGCAATGGATGCTGGATGTGCACCGCTTGTGGTGTTGGCCGCGACTCACGCCTTGACTTTGGAATACGTTTCTTTGGATGAATTGAAGCAGCACGCTGCTGATTTGTAGGAGGATGTTGGTGGGCGATCGCCCGATCGCACTTTATATTTGGCAGTTCCCATCGCAACTTACGAATCTTTTTTCAGTGGGGAGTTACCTCAAGCGTCGGTTCGACAACACCAAGTCAAGCTTATTGTGTATAACCCTGTTCAGGAGGCAATAGTCAAATGGCTCGACTAGAGCATTACCGTCAGTGCATTCAAAAACTCCTAATTGAAGGCAGCAAAATAGCACCAATTAACGGGGAAATTCAGGTGCAAATATTGGGGCGTCGGGAAACATAGGGACTCCCAAACGAATATCTATCGGGGTTTCAGTTGGTGCTTCCCACTTACAGATAGACTCTGGCTTAAGAGGGCAAGTTTTGGGAGCGATCGGATTTCCGCTGAGGCTGAACCAAATTAGGTTAGTCAACGAGTTTAAGAGTTTGATGTCGCTGATTTGATTGTTGTCGAGGGAAAGCTCCATCAGGTTAGTCATGGATTCTAGTGGTTTGATGTCCCTGATTTGATTGTCCCTCAGATCGAGCGAAGTCAGGTTAGTCGATGCTAGCGGTTTAATGTCTCTGATTTGATTGTTTTTGAGGTCGAGCCAAATCAGGTTAGTCAAGGATGCTAGCGGTTTGATGTCGCTGATTTGATTGTCCCTGAGGTCGAGCCGGTTCAGGTTAGTCAAGGATGCTAGCGGTTTGATGTCGCTGACTTGATTGTTGTTGATGACGAGCCGGTTCAGGTTAGTCAAGGATGCTAGCGGTTTGATATCGCTAATTTCATTTTTGTCGAGGTCGAGCCAATTCAGGTTAGTCAAAGATGCTAGCGGTTTGATGTCGCTGACTTGATTGTCGAGGAGGAAGAGCCGTGTCAGGTTAGTCAAAGATGCTAGCGGTTTGATGTCGCTGACTTGATTTTCAATGAGGACGAGCTCAGTCAGGTTAGTCAAGGACGCCACCGGTTTGATGTCGTTGATTCGATTGTTGCTGAGACTGAGTGTTGTGAGACTAGAAAGTTGGCGATTGGCCGCATCGCACTCCGTAGTCCCTGCTTTCTCCAAAAGCACCTCAACAGTATGTTTAGCTTCAGGACTCAAATCAGCTTTTTGACGACACCAATCGGCAAATGTTCCTCTACTGTTTCCAGATCGCACTTCTGCGGCTTTCGCAGACAGTCCACTTCCAGATAATGCTAGGATCGCACAACAAGCAAGTGCGATCGACTTTGGTAAATTCATGTGTTTCTGTGCAACTATGAGTGTCATAATCTTGTACCTCTAATTTTCCCCACTGTATAAAACAAAGACACTGCCTTACCGTGGTCCTGCAAAACATCTCTTACAAACTCTCTGAATCACCTCACTCAGGCAACTTATACTAATTTTTAGGTCGTCATTTTGTCTGATATTCTATGCCGATCGAGAATCTTTCCCCGCTGGGCACCCCACACAACTAATTAATATCAACTCCCACCAAATCTGCCACAACTTTCTCCAATCCAGCTATTACCTTCGTCGTCCGTTCCCAATCAACCTTATCAGGTGTATCTTGCGCCGTGTGATAGTAAGGATAGCGATAGGGAGCAGTATCTGTCACCATCAGCCCTGGATAACCATGTTGCCAAAAAGACCATTGATCTGACCAACCCACACCAGGAATGCCACCCGGAATTGCAGCACCTTCCGAGGGAAATTCAGCATGGCGGCGGAAAGATGCGATCGCCTCTCTAACCAGTTTACTTGAGGATGTATTGCCAATAAATCCGATAAAATTTCCCGATGTAGGATAAAAAAGGTTTAATGGTGCTGGATATTTCTGACTGTTTTTGGCATCTGAGTAATAACCAATTGTTTCTAAACTGAGCATCGAAACAATTTTTTCATTACGCTCTCTGCATCTTTTGGCATAAACCAAACTCCCCATATCAGCAGTCCAGAAAAAAGGCGGTTCCTCATTCACAAACTCCACAAAACGCACAGTCTTTTCAGGCTTTTTACCTGCAAACATTCTCGCTAAAGCCAGCACTCCCGCCGCCCCAGTTGCGTTATCATTTGCCCCGGGACTCCCCACCACAGAATCATAATGTGCCCCAATTACAACGATTTCATCTGCCTTTTTTGCCCCGGCAATCTCCACTTCTATGTTATAATAAAATTTATCATCAATTTTATATCCTTGTCGTTCAACTTTATAGCCAGCAGTTTGAAATGATGCTTCGAGAAAGTCAGCAGCTTCTCCAAGTTTTTGATATTGTATAAAGTTGCGCTCTCCAATTTCACCAGCGAGCTTTTCCACATCGCGCTGTAAAGCATCTCGGAGCGAGATTTCCTGTGCTGTTAAAGGGGGAATTGTCCCGCTGTAGCTTTTCCCTGGCATTGCAATCATACTCAACCATATCCCACTAATTAGGCTAATTAAGATCGTACTAAGGATAGCCAGTCTAGTTAACGTTCCGCGATTCCATAATTCGATTTTTCCCAATTGCATTTGTTTTCTATATTTAGCTATCCTTGAGTAGTAAGGTGCGTCAGTTTCACGTAGGGTTATTTTTTCCATAATCCAACAGATCCTGACTGACGCACCCTAAAAGTTTACACATCGGGCAACTTATACTGCCCCACAATCCGCTTAGCATATTCCGGTACATGAGCCTCTAATTTCTCCGGGTAATTGCGCTTCACGTACAGATAATTGCGAGTGAAATGAGAATCAATCGAAAACCGAGCATATTCCAAACCCTTCGGCCCAATTCTCTCAATAAAAACTCCCATTAACTTCGCCGCCCACATCGGCAAAGTCACCCCTTTTTCATAAGCCGGAATGCTTTGCTGAACAGCCTCTTTTCGGTTTCCCTTAGACATCACCGGCTGAGTGTTAAGCTGATCCGTTACCAAATCTAACATCTCTTGCCCGGTGTCATTTCGCACCACAATCCACTGCCAGCCAAAGGGTGCGCCCATGTAGCCCACAACTAAATCTGCTAAAGAATTGACATAATCAAAACAGCTCAAACAAGAAGGAGCAAAAACATCTTTCAATTCCTTAGTATTCAAGCCAAAAAACGGCACTTTCTCTTCTGAACCATCTTCGTGTTTGAAGTGAACGTTAAAGTCTTGCATAAACTCGTAAGAAACCACCGTTTCAGGAGAGCGGCTAGTCGTGTCTAGGAATTTCTGCAAGCCTGCACGGCTGACATTATCCACGCAGGGAGTTCCCAAAACGTAGAGCTTTTCTAAACCGAGTTTTTTCTCGACTGTTCGCAAAGCTTGAATTTGACAGCCGACGCCAATTACTAACAGCCGCTTCATCCCAGATTCTTCGATTTGTTCTAATACTGAAAGGTTGGGAGAGAGAGTTGGTTTGTTTACTTTTGCTGCCAGAATTTCTTCGCGATTTCTAGCAATAATCGGCATCGGCTGAAAGCGGTCTTCCTTAGTATTTTGGACGCAAACAACGCCTTCTACAATTCCTTTTTCGAGCATTTCAATGGCAATTGTGCTGACGATACCCGTCCACTGAGCACCCTCAATTGGCTCTTTTTTACGAGCAGCCATCATATTTTGACTGACTCCGAAATACCAATCGTCGGGATTGTCGAGATTGCGCGATCGCCCGTGAATCTCTTCTTCTAATTCCGCGATATGCTGTGTTAAGAAAGCACAAGATTCCTTGACATAATGAATGTAATATGTATCGCACAAACCGCACTCGCTGCAAAGTTCTTTAGCGGGGCGGCGGCTACCGGGTTTGAGGGCCTTGGATTTTTGGTGCTTAGTAGAATCTGTTGCGGTCATCTAAATTACTTTTTTTATGCAGATATGGCTTTTGTTAGGATATCACAGCCATTTCCCCGTTGATTTACCTGCTTTATTCTTTCTTTCAGTCCTCCCAGGCGGACGCAAGCTTGTGCGGGAGCAAATTCGGTTCGCCCGAAATTGGCGGTTTTCAAAGCTTAAAAAATATTAGTCAGGACTTACCTAGGTTGCGCTAGAAACCGGGTTTCTTGCTGAATACCTCACTGTTAAACCTAATACCATTTTTTTAAAGATGTGATAGAGATAAAGAATGTAAAATCCAAGACCATCCAGTGAGAAAACCAATGAC
>NZ_JAUBPS010000009.1:0-122709 GCF_036700865.1 Microcoleus sp. S13C4 | reverse complement strand
TTAATAATTAAGTGGGGTCGTAAAATCAAAAATAAGGGCAATGCGTGTATCACAGTTTAAATGTGCAACAGCTTATAACAATAAGGATAGAAACCCGCAAGTGCGATCGCACGCTCATTGAAGGGCGATCGACCAAAGGGTAATTTTAAAGTATTGGGTATTGCGATCGCTAGCTAACGGCACATTAAACAAAGTGAAAAGACTCTATTGAGTCCGTTTCAACTGAAATATTGCACCCTTCTGGCTTAACAGGCTTTTCGACCTGTTCCACAAAAAGTAAGTGAATTTTATTGTGGGGTGGGCAGGAGATACCGCCCGTGAAAGGCTTCTTGCAACTGGTGCAAAATCTCACTTGCAACGAGTTGTTTTGCTCAAGAGTGCGATTGCTAGCAACCTCAACTGATTACGCCTCAATCTTTCACCGCTACATCAGATCGAGCTTACAATTTTCAGCCCGAGAAGGAAACACTAGGTAGGTGTTTTTTCTGGGCTGTAAAAATTGCGATTGTATCACAATAGGATGACCCCTATCTGCTTGTTATGGAAATAGATCCTGTGCCATTTCTAAATCGCCTCCGGCGTACCATGTCCTCTGCAGAAGCTTGGGGGTTTAGTGTGGTTGGATATCTGATGTGGTTTGCCTTAGCGCCGTCGATGCAAGCAGGAATTGGCTCCGCATCGCTGTTGGTCTGGATTCCTGGTGTTATCGTCGGAATTCTGCTTAACCTTCAAGTTCAGAGTTTGGGTGAGAAATATCCAGATGTATCTGGGGGAACACCAAATTACATCACGCGATTGCTCCATCGTTACCCTGCCCTTTCCCGCTATTTGGGGATTGCCTACTACTTGGGGTGGGTTTCCTTTCCGCCCATTAATGCGATCGTCATCACAGATTTGATCCAATTCCATTTAGCACCGATGGGGCTGAATATTCCAGAAAAAGTGTTTGAGATCGGTTTTACTGCGATCGCTTACTTTGTAGCATTCAGTGGCACCCGCGCCGTCGCCATTCTGCACCTCTTTTTTGTGTTTCCTTCGATCGGCTTTTTACTCCTCTTCTGCGTTCAGGGTTTAGGCTGGCTTGCCTTTTCGCCCCAAAGCCCCGGACTCTTGCCCACCAGCATTGATGCCATCAGTGTCCAGGACTGGCTGAAATGGTTCTTGTTTGCCGCTTATAGCTTTTATGGCTGTGACACAGCTTCATCCTTTGTAGCAGACAGTCTCCACCCAAAAGACACCCTTAAGGCGCTGTCTTGGGTTGCCTGGTTCATGCCTCTGGTGTTTGTCGGTGGCACTTTAGTGTTGGTGCAGTTGGCAACCGCTGCCGGTTTAGAAGGCAATTTGTACGGCAAATTCCTGGTGGCTGCCAAGCCTTTCTGGGGAGACGCTGCCCCTGTCATAGTCACTTTGCTGGTTGCGGCTAGCTGTTTGTTGGGATCGGCGACTAGCGTTTGCAATACGCCCCGCATCCTTTTCCAACTCGCGCAGGATGGGCTGTTGTCTCCCGTGTTTGGCGCAGTGTCCCGTCGGGGTGCCCTAGAACCCGCGCTGTTGCTAACCTTTGTATGTAGTTTAGGATTTTTAGTATGGGGCAACACCACTCAAATTGTCGTGGTGTCAGGGGTGAGTTTTTTCATTTCTATTATGGGGTTGCACTTGGGGCTGTGGATGCAGCGCAACGATCCAGTCGTGCGTTGGGGGCGACTATCCTTAGCATTGCTGGTGGTGGAGTTCATTTCCCTGGTGGTGGGTGGTTTTGCCTGGGGATGGATGGATTTTTGTCTCGGATTGCTGTTGCCGTTAGCAGTGATAGCTATCGACGCTGCGGTTCTGCGGATTCCTTGGGCATTTTTGCATTTACCGTGGTGGGATAGACTGCATACCAAGCCAGTAACTCCTCCTAAAAACGAAGACTTTGTGGTGCTTCAGGTCGCAATTTTGATTGCGCTGATTTGTGGTGCAGCGACGATCAGTTGGCTCATCCGCTCTTGGCTGCGGGTAGAAGCCGGAACCCACAATCCCTATCTGCTGATTATTGTGTTGATGACGCTGGCATTTGTGGGAGTAGCGATTGCTTGCTGGACAACTCTACCCCAGGTTGCTGCGATCGAAGAACTAGCAATCTCCTCGACGGCGCAAGCTAAAGAACTGGAGACAACCCTAAACGAACTAAAAAAAGCCCAGATGCAAGTTATCCAAAGCGAAAAAATGTCTAGCTTGGGACAGTTGGTTGCGGGAATTGCCCATGAAATTAATAACCCCGTCAACTTCATCCACGGTAATCTCACCCACCTGGACGAATATACCCAAAATCTGCTGCAGATGATAGAACTCTATCAACAGCGCCATCCCAGCAACGATCCAGACGTGCAAGCAATGGCAGAGGAAATCGATTTGGAATTCCTCACTGAAGATATCCAAAAGATAATTTCATCTATAAGGGTAGGAACCGAGCGAATTCGCGGTATTGTCGTCTCGTTGCGAAACTTTTCTCGCATGGATGAAGCAGACTTCAAAGATGTTGATATTCATGAGGGAATTGAAAGTACATTGCTGATTTTGCAACACCGACTCAAAGATAAACCAGAGAGTCCAGGCGTGGTAACGATCAAAGACTATGGCACATTGCCCAAGGTGGAATGTTTCCCCGGACAACTCAATCAGGTATTCATGAATATTTTGGTCAATGCCCTGGATGCCCTAGATGAGATGAATAGCAAACGCTCCTATCAGGAGCTTAAAGACACCCCGAACCAGATTACGATTCGGACTTCTGCGATCGACAATCAATGGGTGGAGGTGGCGATCGCTGACAACGGAATCGGTATGACAGACCGAGTGAAGCAGCGCATTTTTGATCCCTTTTTCACGACCAAAGCCATCGGTAAAGGTACAGGTTTGGGAATGTCGATTAGTTATCAAATCATTACTGAAAAACATCGCGGTAACATCCAGTGTTTTTCTACACCTGGCTCAGGCACCGAGTTTGTGATTCAGATACCCATTCGGCAACAGATAATTTCAGGATTCCCGATCGCTGCTGAATCTTAACCACTTCGCGTTCAGTGCAGCCCTCAAAGAATCTGAGGCGGTACAATAATCAATCAAGGTGTCAATTACCCCCAACTGCTCGATCTGAAGCCGTAAGAATCTTAGAAGCGCGATCGCCCTTAACAAAGATCGCACTCTTCGCAGAATAATTAGGCTAGAAACTAAGAGAGCGATCGCAATACCGGAATGAAGGGCGATCGACCAAATGGTAATTTTGAAGTATTGGGTATTGCGATCTCAGCAGGATGAGTTCCTGAAAATTCTCAACTCCACCTTCAACGACCTCGATACAGTCGGCCTACAACGGGCTTGTTATATCAACTCCCAGAATTGCATAATTTAATTAACTCACAAGTTATTTGATTGCCAAGATTCAGCGTTTCATGAACTTTTTCTTTCAGCTTATTGAAGTCCGTAGAGGATTTTTCCGTTAAATCAAATACCTCTTTCAGGTCTGAGTCTGTGTAGAAGCAACTTGCCAAAGGGTGTAAAGGCTTTGTATTAAATCCGAAAATCCCACCCTTAGAATCTATATACATGGGTTTTGAATTCACCAATTCAATTCTATATCTCAAGGCAAGTAGACTTTTGCATCTACTCTCAATATCATCCAATTGGTGGTAAAAGTTTTGAACTTTTGACATTAACTCTATACTACTTCTAGCAAGAAGTAAACGAGACGATTCTTCTCGCCATACGCCGCGATTTTTACTAAAGCATGATTGCCATTTTTTCGATAAAGCATCTTGATTTTGATTAAGAAGTTCCTGAAGTAAGTTGCAGTCTTGCTGTATTTCCAAGCTCAAAAGACAATGAATAGATGCAACCTGCTCACTACTTATAGATTTCTCTTGATTGCTAAATATCTGTTCCCACTCAGAATAATACTTCTTGAGTAAATCACGATTATTGGGCTCTGCCAAGTCATTGCATATATCTTCCCAAAACACTATATAGACAGGGAACTTATTTTCTAATCTACGCTTTTCATTTAAAGACCGGACAAAATCTTGAAGCTTTGCATCTCTTGATGCCGTAGTTGCAATAATGTACTCACTGAGTGGAGGTGAAAAGCATTCTGCTTTGACAATCTCTGCCTGGATTATTTTCTTGGTTAGCTTGTTATCCTCAACTCGTTTACACTGAACACCTATATACTTGTCGGAACTGTTTTGCCGACCATAAATATCAATACCATTTTGTGCCTGTCCACTTCTGCCATATCTCTGTGCCTGATTGTCGTGCCATTTTCGTTGATAAATTTCCCATGTAATATCCTCAAATTCATCCCAAGATTTAGGTTTTGGTAAATGACTTGTGGAAGGTGTCGGCATGGCTGCTAATGTAATGTTTTTAACAGAGACTCCACTAGGATAGCACAACCACCAAATAATTCAGTTTCGATCGCCCCACCGAAAAAAAAAATAGAAAACCCCCAAACTCTATCTTTCTAAGATTTTGGGGGTTTTCTTCCTAACTCCCGTTCAAATTACAACTTACTCGGCTCGATCGCCGGAGCACGCAGAGACAGAGTTTTATCCGCAGCAGCCTTAGCCACAAGCGACGGCACAGAATCGCGCAACTTAGCCGTCAACTGTACAGTAGTCGCATCATAAACCTGAGTCAGCATCTTCGGATACAAACCAATGCCAATAATCGGCACCAACAGAGCCGCAATAATAAACACTTCTCGCGGTTCCGCATCCACCAATTCTTCGTGATCGGACAATTCCTTATTCTCAGGCCCGTAGAAGATTTCGCGCAGCATCGACAGCAGATAAATCGGAGTCAAAATCACCCCGACAGCAGCTAGAAATACCACACAAACTTTAAACACAGGATTGTAAGCATCGCTCGTTGCAAAACCTACAAACACCATCAATTCTGCTACAAAACCGCTCATTCCCGGCAAAGCCAAAGAAGCCATAGAACAAGCAGTCCACATCGCAAAAACCTTACGCATTTTCTGCCCGACACCGCCCATTTCGTCGAGCATGAGCGTGTGAGTGCGATCGTAAGTGCATCCTACCATGAAGAACAAACTCGCCCCTATTAAACCGTGGGAAACCATTTGCAGCATTGCACCGCTCATTCCCAAATCAGTAAACGAAGCTATCCCAATCAGCACAAACCCCATGTGCGAAATCGAAGAATAAGCAATTTTCCGCTTCAAATTTCGCTGAGCAAAAGAAGTTAATGCCGCGTAAACAATGTTAACCACACCCAAAATTACCAAGATGGGCGCGAAGGTAGCGTGAGCATCTGGGAGCATTCCCGCATTCATCCGCAGTAAAGCGTAACCGCCCATTTTTAGCAGAATTCCTGCTAGCAACATATGGGCGGGTGCGGTTGCTTCCCCGTGAGCGTCAGGGAGCCAAGTGTGCAGCGGAAAAATTGGCAGTTTGACGCCGTAAGCTATTAAGAAACCTGTATACAGGATCAATTCTACATTGGGGGCATAATCTTTAGCTGCGATCGCCCGCATATCAAAAGTCACCGTATCGCCGTAAAACGCCATCGTCAGCCCGCCAAGCAAAATAAACAGCGAACCGCCTGCGGTGTACAGGATAAACTTAGTTGCTGCGTAAAGGCGCTTCTTGCCGCCCCAGATTGACAAAATCAGGTAAATGGGTACTAATTCCAGTTCCCAAACTAGGAAAAACAGCAACATATCTTGCACGGCAAAAACTGCTATTTGCCCGCCGTACATTGTCAACATCAAAAAGTAAAATAGCTTCGGTTTAAATGTGACCGGCCAAGCCGCTAAAGTAGCCAGAGTAGTAATAAAACCAGTCAGCAAAATCAGCGGCATCGACAAACCATCAGCACCAACCGACCAATTTAAATCGAGTTGCTGCACCCAAGTATAGCTTTCTACCAGTTGCAAGTCTGGATTGCTGAAGTCGTACTGAGTATAAAAAGCGTAAACAAGTAGGGCAAAATCGATCAAACCCACAATTAGGGCATACCACCGCACCGTCTTGCCATCCTTATCGGGAATCAAAGGAATCAGCAGGGACGCAGCAATGGGAAACAGAATTGTTGTTGTTAACCAGGGAAAGTTAGCTGTATCCATTGTGTTCTAAAATCAACTCTCAACTATCACATTTAGACATCTTTTTGGCATTATAACCTAAACTTTATACTTTATTTAGATTAAAGCACAAATAAGCTGTTGAGGATTTAAACGACACTACCTAAGCAAGCAAGGTACTTGCACTCTTCGTGTATCAAGTTCAATAGTTTTCACTTTTTATCAGTCGCTCCCTCCTCAGAATTATCTTGAGGCTTTTGACCACCAAATAGCTTTTTGAAAAGCCCACCTAACCCTATAATCAAGAAGATCCAAATTTTTTTCAAGGCTACAACAAAGAACAGTAAAACTTTGGCAAAAACTCCGGTTTTGACTGCTGCTGCTCCTACACCGCCAGCAATGAGAGCCGTTAGACCAATCTCAGCCACCTTATCAGTACCTTGAATAAAGTCACTGTATTTATTCCCAGTCACATAGTCGTAATTAGCAACAAGTTTTTCGATTTCTGGTTTCAACAGTGGCAGTTCTGTAGGAGATGTGACTAGAGTAATCGAAGTCACTCCACCACGACCTAGTTTGCGGGTGTTGTAGTTCACCACTGGATTGCCATTTTCGGTAGCGAAAAGTGCCCATACCAAGTTATGCGAAGCTTGATCGTAATGAGGTACTTCTTGCCAACCAGTAATTACAAGAGAGGGTAAACCTTTTGATTGTCGCTGTTTGTTTTCTTCTTCTGTTCCAGTTTTAATGCTTTCAAGAATAGCCTTTGAATCAATAGATTGAGACTCATCCTCTTTAACATAGCCAAGTGGGTCATAGCTGAACACAACAAACCAATCTTTGTTAGGAGTGTTGGGAACTACTAAACCAATGTCCTGTTTTGAGGGAATATTTCCCATATACTCCATCAATTTTGAGGTATCCTCAGCATTGGCAAATAGATATCCTTTAGGTAAATTCAACTGAGCGAGATTGTCCCCCAGGGAAACAATGTGTGGCCCTTCGTTCCAATTCACTTTCGGCGGTGTGGTAGCAGCAACAACTGGTGTAAGGTTTAACGCGATAAATAATCCCAGAAAAAAACCAACGATTAAGCGGAAAGGTGAGTAAATAGCTTTGTCCATGATTGATCTCCTAAATTTCAACCTATGACATTTCAATTGGGAAATGGGAAATGGTAAACCCATTTCCCATTTATTCATCTCAACTCATGCCAGAAACGATCGCAAAACCCAGAACTGCGACAAACACAATCAGGGCATAAAATTGAGCGCGACCGCTCTCAAAGTATTTCAAACCTTCGCCCGTAACCAGGGTGATAAGCCCTGTTAAGTTGACTACACCATCGACGACTCGCAAATCCACTTCCATGACTTGCCGCGCCAAACGGCGGCTGCCTTTGACAAAGAGAAAGTCGTTGATATCGTCGAGATACCACTTGTTGAGGGAGAACTCGTAAAGCGGTTTGATTTTTTGGGCGATCGCACTTGCGTCAATTTTACGGCTCAAATACATCAGAGAAGCCAAAGTAATGCCCAGCAAAGCAATACCTACAGAACTGCCGCCCATGATTAAAAATTCCGTCAAATTGAACTCAGCAGCGTGTTCCAAAAC
Source organism: Microcoleus sp. S13C4 (assembly GCF_036700865.1). Lineage (NCBI taxonomy): Bacteria > Bacillati > Cyanobacteriota > Cyanophyceae > Oscillatoriales > Microcoleaceae > Microcoleus > Microcoleus sp. S13C4. The sequence goes on along the minus strand of NZ_JAUBPS010000009.1, from coordinate 115,010 downwards.
TTCTTCGAGAGACTCGCCTGGAGCGCGAACAAACTGCTCGAAATAATTGGCAAACGGCGTACCGAGAAAACCGATAAACACAGAAGGTACTGCCAGCAACACTAACGGCAGAGCCATTGTCAGAGGAGATTCGTGAGGCAAATGGTCGTGCTCATCGTGACTGTCGCCAGTTGATGCCAATTCCTTAACGTTCATCGCTCCGGGGCCGAAAACCAAACCCGGTTGCAGAAGTTGCTGTTTGATAGCGTTGTTATTGCCGCGGAATTCGCCCTCAAAGGTGCTGAAATACATTCGGAACATATAAAACGCGGTCATCCCGGCTGTCAGCCAGCTAACAGCCCACAGAGCGGGATTTGCTGCGAAGGCGCTGGCGAGAATTTCGTCTTTTGACCAAAAACCAGCAAACGGCGGAATTCCGCAGATTGCCAAATTTCCGATTAAAAAGCAAGCAGAGGTAATGGGCATATATTTCCGCAAGCCGCCCATGACTCGCATATCTTGAGCGAGTGCAGGGTTGTGGCCTACAACTGCTTCCATACCGTGAATCACTGAACCTGAACACAGGAACAGCATTGCTTTGAAGTAAGCGTGAGTCATCAAGTGGAAAAGTCCGGCACTGTAAGCGCCGACGCCCATTGCCATCACCATGTAGCCGAGTTGGGAGATGGTGGAGTAGGCGAGGCCTTTTTTTATGTCATTTTGGGTAATCGCGATCGAAGCTCCCATAAATGCCGTAAAACAGCCGGTGCAGGCGATCAAATTCATGACTGCCGGCAGCCCTTCAAACACCGGGTACATCCGAGCGATCAGGAATACGCCGGCGGCTACCATTGTCGCGGCGTGGATTAATGCCGAAATCGGTGTCGGGCCTTCCATTGCGTCTGGTAGCCAGACGTGGAGGGGGAATTGAGCGGATTTGGCTGCTGGCCCCAAAAATATCAGGACGCCGAAGATTGTCGCCAGAGTCGCCGAAAGAGCACCGGATTCGACTAAAGAGTGGAGACGTTCGCCCATCACATCAAATTCAAAGCTGCCGGTGGCCCAGTAAATGCCGAGGATGCCCAGCAGCAGGCCGAAGTCGCCGACGCGGTTGGTGACAAAAGCTTTTTGGCAAGCGTCAGCAGCGGGTTTGCGATCGTACCAAAATCCGACTAACAGGTATGAACACATACCTACGAGTTCCCAAAAAATGTAAATCTGAACGATGTTCGGGCTGATTACCAGACCCAACATCGACGCGCTGAAGATGCTGAGGTAGGCGTAAAAGCGCACGTACCCGTCATCGTGCGCCATGTAGCCGTCGGTGTAAATCATCACCAAAAAGGCGACCGTGGTTACGATCGCCAGCATTACCGCCGTCAGGGGGTCGATAATATAGCCCATATTCAGCGAGAAGTCGCCAGCAGAAGCCCACTGAATAGTGCGGGTGTAGGGTGCGTGGCCCTGTAGTTGACTCCACAGCAAAGCGAAAGAGAGTACCATTGACCCTCCCAGTGCGGAGACGATTAATATCGCATTCGCCTGTCGGAGTTTGTTGGTTGCCTGGTTAAACGTGATTAAGCCTAGACCTACTAGCATTGCGCCTGCCAGTGGCAGGACTGGAATCAGCCAAGCGTATTGATAAAGCAGTTCCATGACTGATAGGTAATTTAAAGTTTCTACTAGATATTGCCACAATTCTTTACAAATTGTGGCACACGCCTGCGCGACTGGGCCAAAATACTTGATCCAATTCTTTAAGTATTGCTATAGGCGAGTGCAATAGCGAGCGAGACGATCGCACTACTTTTTCATCGCGAGCGAGACGATCGCAATAAACGCCGAAAATTATTCCCGTGCAAACGAAAACTATACGACAAATCTCACAGTCCTGTGCGTTCAAGACGGCGAGATTTATTTTGGTGTCAGATTTGAGGTAAAAATGGGGAAAGCCTTCTGCTTTCTACATAAAAGCCGAAGGTCTTCTAAACAAGAGCCGAATGCCTTGGAACCGTTACCTGTTGGCTACTTCCTGAAGTTGCAGCCGTTGAGATGGGGAAGCTACGTGAGCCGCGAGCATCCAGGAATCCAGAGTCCGCCGCAGTTCCTCCCGCCCTTGGTAGTCTTCCAATCTAAATCGAACTTTATCGCCCTCAAACAAAATCAGCGTGGGCAGACTTGTCAGCCGGTAAGTGTGGGCCAACTTGAAACATTGATCGGCATTCACGCCAACCAGCTTGACTTTTTCTGCCCACTGTGCTTCAAACGTCTTAAGCGTGGGATCGATCGCGCGGCACAAACCGCACCAAGGAGCCGAAAAGTGAACTAAAACGGGGGTAGAGGCTTGAAACACCTCTTGTGCAAAAGTGCGTTCGCTAACCGACAACACCATGAGCCCTCAAAATTTAATAATTTTTTTTCTATTCTAGGGATCATGCTACCAGTATATGTTCCTAGTTACACGCATCAAAAAAGGATGAATTTCCCACAGCAGGCCTGTAAAAATGACTACACCCACGTAGGAAGGACGCAGAAACTCCAGCACATGAAGGGTTTGACGCTTTTGGAGGATTGCCAAAAAAGGAATTATTGAGGTTCGAGATTTGATGGTTTCAAAGGATTCTCCAAAACGAGCCTGAAGTCGTCTGTCGCCGTGCCACACTCCGAACAGGTGGTGAAGTACCAAACCGATGGAAGTAACGAGGGTAAAGCTAGTGCCAATCCACAGGGTGTGGGCCACGCACCAAATCACCTGTCCCACCATTTGCGGGTGACGGGTGATGCGAATGATGCCAGTTTCGTAGAGGTGAACTTGGGGCTTTTGGACGGCGGCAATTTCTAGGAGGTTGAAAGTTGCTGGGTACAGAAACAGAAAAGAAATTGCCGAAAGTATCCAAACTGCGGGTTTAACTCCGGGTAATCCCTGTACTTGCCAAAGCTGTACGCCGTCGTAGCGGTGGTTGAAAAAGTAGACAATCAGAATGACGGCTAGCGGCAAACTGACAAGGGCAAACAAAACGCGATAAAGTCTCGGCCCGATCAGCTTTTCACCTTTGGGCCGGAGGGCTGCTAAACCGCTGTGGGCGATCGCAAAAACCAGTAACAGGCCCAGAATAACTAAGTGGGAGTCGAGCGCCAAGTCGATCGTCATTGCAAATATTAAGAAAAGTTATTGATTCTCGGCCAATTTGTGTCACAAAGTATCTATGGGAGCATTCAGCGGTTATCAGTCAGTTAACTGTTCACTGTTCGCTGTTGACTATTGACTGTTCGCTGTTCGCTGTTGACTGTTCGCTGTTGACTGTTCGCTGTTTGCTGTTCGCTGCCTACAGTCAACCGTCAACCGTCAACTGAAAACTGAAAACTGACAACTGACAATTTAGATATATGTCTGACCTTCCTTTCACTTTAGACCAGTTACGCATTCTCAAGGCGATCGCCTCTGAAGGAAGCTTCAAACGCGCCGCGGACAGCCTCTATGTATCCCAGCCAGCAGTTAGCTTGCAGGTGCAAAACTTAGAGAGACAGTTGGACGTGCCGCTGTTTGACCGGGGGGGGCGGCGGGCGCAACTGACCGAAGCCGGACACCTGCTGCTGAGTTACGGCGAGAAAATTTTATCGCTTTGCCAGGAAACTTGTCGAGCTCTGGAAGACTTGCAAAACCTCCAAGGCGGTACTTTGATCGTCGGCGCTTCTCAAACAACGGGGACGTATTTGCTTCCCCGGATGATCGGAATGTTTCGCCAAAAGTACCCGGATGTAGCAGTACAGCTTCACGTTCACTCGACCCGCCGCACGGCGTGGAGTGTGGCTAACGGGCAAATCGATTTGGCAATTGTTGGCGGAGAAATTCCTACCGAACTTGTAGAAGCTTTAGAAATTGTTCCTTACGCTGAGGACGAATTGGCTCTGATTCTCCCTCCATCTCACCCGATGGTACAACAAGAAACTATCCAAAAAGAAGACCTTTACAAATTGCAGTTTATATCCCTCGATTCGCAGTCTACTATCCGCAAAGTAATCGATCAGGTACTGACTCGCTGCGGCATTGACACGCGGCGCCTGAAAATTGAGATGGAACTAAATTCGATCGAAGCAATTAAAAATGCCGTTCAGTCGGGGCTGGGCGCTGCTTTTGTGTCCGTTTCGGCGATCGAAAAAGAGTTACTCATGGGCGTTTTGCACAAATCTCAAATGGACGAAGTTGTAGTAACTCGCATTTTGTCGCTGATTTACAACCCCAACCGCTACCGTTCTAAAGCAGCAGAGGCTTTCAGCAATGAAATTTTGCCCCAGTTTGCTACTTATTCGACCATCCTGGAGAAGAAAGAACCCCCGGCGCTCGATTTGGGATTCATAGAAATAGGAACTCCCAACTCGGCGGGAAGTTAATCTCTTAGGTCGCTTGCAGTTAGCAGTTCGCGGTTAGTTGAGAAATCGAAATCTGGTTTAACCACCTCTTTTTCTTCCTTCTTCCCTTTTCCTTCTTCCCTCTTCCTTCTTCCCTCTTCCTTCTTCTTAGCAAACAAAAATGGAAGTTTACTGCACCCGACCGGGCTGCCCGCGCCCTCAAAACTATTTTCCCGACCTCGATGACAGTTCCCTGCTGAAAACCGTGCAGCAAAAGTTTTGCACCGCTTGCGGGATGCCCATGATTTTGAGCGGCCGCTATTTGCCCGTGAGGTTGTTGGGCCAAGGCGGTTTTGGGGCGGCTTTTTTGGCCAGAGACCGCTATACTCCGGCGATGAGGCAGTGCGTTGCTAAACTTTTGCAGCCGTCGGTAAGTCTGACTCCGGCACAGCTAAAAATCGCTCAAACTCTGTTTGAACGGGAAGCGGCGGTGCTGGAAGAACTCGGAAACGAACATTCGCAAATTCCGAGTTTGTTGGCGTTTTTTGAGCTGACTGTTATGAGTTTGCAGGCGGGTAAAAACGATCAGTTTTTCTATTTGGTTCAAGAATTTATTGACGGTGAAAATTTGGAGGATGAACTTGCTGTAAAAGGTAAGTTTTCGGAGGCAGAAACGATGGAGGTACTGCGGGAAATTTTGAAGGTTCTCGATTTTGTGCACTCTCGCGGCTCGATTCACCGGGATATTAAACCTGCTAATATTATGCGGGGTAAAAATGGTCGGCTTTATTTATTAGATTTTGGGGCTGTTAAACAGGTAACGCAAACTGCGGGAACTTCTAAAGCTTCGACTGGTATTTATTCTTTGGGTTACGCTCCGCCAGAACAGATGAATGGACAAGAGGTTTATCCAGCAACGGATTTTTATGCTTTGGCTGTGACTTGCATTACCCTGCTCAGCGGTTTGCAGCCGACGGAATTGTTTGATAGTTATCAAAATGAGTGGAATTGGCGATCGCGGGTGCAGGTAAGTTCGCGTTTGGCTCACGTTCTCGATCGAATGTTGTTGCCGGCTCCCAGTCAGCGCTTTCAATCTGCCGCCGAGGTGGAAGCGGCTCTGAAATACAATTCTCAACAGCCTACGATGGTCGTGCAGCCCCCGGCAGTAAGGACTCCGACTCCCCTACAAACTCAGCCGCAGCCACCGACTCAGCAGGCTCCTGTGCCTGTTCCTGCGACTCCTCCGGGAAATCTGCAACCTGGGCAGAGACGGGCTTTTTCGATTTGGGATATTTTGGGAGGGGCGGCGTTTACGGGTTTTGAGGGGGGGGTGCTGGCGATCGCCCTGACGAGTTTGCTGCCCTCTCCAGGCTTGAGTATCGGATTGTTGGGGATGATTGTGGCGGGTTTGATTTACGGCCAGTACCGCAGGGCGATCGAACAAACTGAGATGTTGATTATTGGCGCAGGTACTCTGGCTTTGCTGTGGTTTTTCCCGGCTTTGCAGACGGCGGCACTTGCGATTTATCCGAATTCTCCGATCACTGGTGTGTTGTTTGTGGGATGGTTGGGTGCTTTGGGTGCGATCGCTGGAACAGCTATTTTTCGCTTGATTTATAAGTTACTTTCAAACGTTTTTTAATGTAATAGTCATCGCAAGAATTGCCTGTTTTGAACAGGCAAGATGCCTGTTCCACAATAATTATGGGAGATGTCTAATTTAAAATGCAGACTCAGAAGTCTATCTACCCTAATTGGGTCATTGTTTGGGGCTCCGCCGCCCGATCGCACCCTGCAACTTGGGAGACTTCCGGTTTTGCCATAATCGGAGGTGAACCCACCTTCAGCCCCAATCAGCGATTTGTACTCGTAGGTGACTGCTGCTTCGATCGCACCCCCACGCTCAAACAACAGATTGACACAGATGGATTGACCGATTTGGCGATCGTCGCGTGGCTATGGGAACAGTACGGTATTAAAACACTGAGCTTGCTGTCAGGACAATTTGCCCTTGCCGTGTGGGATCGAGAGGAGAAAACCTTGTGTCTGGGGCGCGATCGCGTGGGAGGCAAAACGCTCTATTACACCCGTGCAGGAACGACTCGCTGGATCGCGCCTCGACTGCGATCGCTCAATCCGTATCACGATCGAGCACTGGATTTAGTTGCTTTGCGCGACTACTTGTGCTGTGCCTTTGTACCCGGAGCACAAACGCTGTGGGAAGCGGTGCGAGAGTTGCGGCCCGGTAGCTACCTGTACTTACCGGATATTGAGGCGCACAGATACTGGCAGCCACAGGAGCAAATTACTAACGCTGATCGCCCTTTGGAATGGCATAGTCAACAAGTGCGATCGCTTTTGGAACAACTGGTGCAGGAAGCGCTACCAGCGGGAGAACCAGTCGCAGCATATCTTTCGGGTGGTATTGATTCAAGTTGCGTCACGGCGATCGCAGCGCGACTGCACGATCGCCCGGTGCACACTTTCTCGATGCACTTTGGCGCTCAATATCCCAGCGAGATTGAATTTGCCAACATCGTCGCAGCACATTGTGGCACTGAGCACCATATTTTAGAAGTTTCGCCAAAGCAAATTTGGGAGTTGCTGCCGGAAACGCTGGCGGCGATGGATGATCCAGTGGGGGAAGGCTTGACGGTTCCCAATTTGCTGTTGGGGCGATCGGCAAAACAATTCGCAGACGTGGTACTCAATGGCGAAGGTGGCGATCCGTGCTTTGGCGGGCCGAAAAATAAGCCCATGTTACTCAACAGTTTGTACGGTTCCGTTCAGGTTAAAGCTGATCCGATCGCAGCTTACTTGACTTCGTTTCAAAAATGCTATGTGGATTTGCCACGTTTGCTGAAGCCGGAGGTTTGGAATCAGGTTAAAAATGTGCCTTCCGTCTTTGCTGAGGAATTGCAACAGACAGAAACGACGTTTTTGAATCGGCTGATGCGGCTCAACATTGAGTTTAAAGGAGCCGATTACATTTTGACCAAGGTGAATAATCTCACGGCTGCGGCGGGACTAAAAGCTCGATCGCCTTTGTTTGATTCGCGGATGGTGGCACTAAGTTTGCAAATTCCCCCAGAATATAAGCTTTCGGGCGCGCAGGAAAAAGCGGTTCTCAAAGCTGCTGTGGCGGATTTGCTGCCCGATGTCATTGTCAACCGTCCGAAAAGCGGCATGGTGATGTCGATGCAGCAGTGGTTTTTGAGGGATTGGCAGCGGCAAGCGCGATCGTTGCTGCTGAATCGTCATGCGGCGATCGCGCCTTACCTCGATCAAACACTAATTCGCGAGTGGCTAAACTATCGTGGCGAAGTTTTTCCCCGCTATGGGCTGAAGTTGTGGCTGCTGGTGACGCTGGAAAGTTGGTTACAAGTGAATCGCCGTTAGTTATCCAAAATTAGGACTCTGCGCCGTGCCTTTCGTCGTTTCAAATTCAGCACTTGACTCCCAAATTTCTCGATCGACAGTGGCATTTTCCCTATGCGGTTTTTGCTCTTGTTTATAGAATCGATTTTACATCTTTTAGGCTGCTCCCCTTTTAATCATTAGCGTAACAATATGAATTTCGGTTGTATTGGAATGATTAAACCCCAGAGGGCGCAGAGGATACAGAGAAACGGGAGAGACAAATGAATCATTCCGATGCCAAGGGATTTTATAGAAAACAAACATTCACCTTGGTCGTCTAATTAGCCAGAACTCTCTCAAAATTATTAACGAGGATTTTGCACCTTTCTATCCAAGAATTTCATATCATGTCCGATCGATTAGTCATAATATCCCGGTCGGAGCGAGTTTTTTAGATTGTCAATTATTGGCAGCAGGTATTCTTGGTGAGGGGAACCCTACAAAAATCGCGGTTCCTCGACCGGACATGATATCATTTGTGATTTTTTTATTTAAGCATCCGCATTTTTAACCCCCCATTTCAAGCACTATTTTACCGGTTACTGAGCCTGTTTCTAACAGTTCGTGAGCGGCTTGCGCTTCTTCGAGAGGGAAAGTTTGGCTGACGTGAATTTTTAGCAAATTGCGATCGCACAAACGAGCACACTTCTGCAAAATATGAGCCTGCTGTTCCTGTTCCTCCACCAAACCTTCCAGCATTGGTGTTAACATTAATTCCAGACTAATTCTCAGATTCCGCATTCTCGCTGTTTTCAAATTACCCAAAGCCGGATCGGGTTCCAAAATTGTTACCAAATCTCCATAAATCTTCACAGCCGGAATAGTTTGGTAAAAAGTTTCTCCCCCGACTGTATCAAAAGCCAAATCAACTCCTTGTCCTTGAGTCCAGGTCAAAACCTCATCGACAACATTGGTATTTTTGTATAAAATAACTGAATCTGCACCTAAGTGCTTGACAAAAGTGGCTTTTTCCTCAGAACTAACAGTCGTGCAAACCTCTGCCCCCTGCAACTTTGCCAACTGTATCGCGACGTGGCCGACACCGCCGGCACCAGCTTGAATCAGCACTTTTTGACCCGCTTGCAAGCGCCCTCGATCGTACAGCGATTCCCAAGCTGTAATTAAAACTAACGGTGCCGCCGCCGCCTCAGCAAAACTTAAAGCAGCAGGCTTGAGGGCGAGAAAGCGTTGGTCTACAACAGCAAACTCAGCATAAGTACCGATCGACCCGCCCAAACCGCCATTGCAGAAAAAAACCTCGTCTCCCACTTGGAAACTTTGCACACCAGCACCGACACCCTCTACGACTCCAGCACCATCGCACCCCAAAACGTGAGGAGTTTTATCGGGGTAAAAAGTGCCGCGCGATCGCAACTTAGTATCTATCGGATTGATACCCGCCGCTCGCAACCGCACCAAAACTTCAGTTTCTGTTTGTATAGTAGGGGCGGGGATATCTTGCAGTTTCAATACGGACGGGCTTCCGGGGTTTTGAAAAACGATCGCTTTCATCATTGGTGTTACACTAGATCAGATAATCCCTAGACTTTATTGTACATTGCTTAGCAAAGCAAGAAAAAACTTTTTGTTGATCCCAAAGTTTATGATTGTTGTTGAAAAGCCTTACATAGCTCGGTAGCAGCAGTTTTATAAACAGTTTGATGACTTATCGTTTCTGTCCATAAATCTCTACTATCATGGTAAATATTATATGAAAAAAAACTTTTTCACTTCGGGGTCCAACCTTGGTGTTACCATAATTATACCACAGTTATATGCCATCCTAAAACCTACCAACGCCTCTAAATCCTTACCTGCTAAAACGAGAAATCAAATTCTCAAACAAGTTGTTCACGAGTGGGAGTATTGCCAACCATCAAGAATAGCTTATGACCGATATCTACCTCGATTTTCATTTCTCCCCAGCATCCCCCAATACAAACATCAAATCTGGGGATGTAACTTGTTAAGTCAGGATAACCAGTCGATCGAAAAAAAGGGAGGTGACAAAAATAATGGACTACTTCATTTCTCTCAAACTGACATAATAATTTCTACAAAATCCCAAAATGTCATCAAGGTAAGGATAGGTCTTGCAACAGCGATCTACTTTGTTGAGGTTGCCAATCAACAGCTTGTAACGTTGGTCAATTTAAATTATAACCTGAAAGCAGGTAGAGATTTAGGGATTGATAACCTCGTAGTTTTGGCATCTATTAAGCCAACATTTACTCCAACTCTCTCTGATAAAAAACATCTCAAATCAATCAATCAAGCTTTCAATCAGCGCCGAGCATTTTTACTGTCAAAACTTGACCAGGTAAAATCTACCAAGCGCCAAATCAAGGCAATCACCTTTAATCGAAACAAGCGATTAGAAAAATACCTTCATAAAACCAGCAGTTTGATTGTCAAGCGGTTGGTGGATGAGAAAATAACCCAGTTAATTATTGGCAGAAATGGGGGTGACAAACAAAATATAAGATTAGAAAACAAGCATCATAATTTTGGGGTACTTCCTCCTACCCAGCTCATAAAATTTATTACTTACAAAGCTGAGTTACTCGATATTAAGGTAATAGTTACACAAGCATATTATACAAATAAGTGCATTTTTTTGGATTTAGAGTCTGGCGGTAAGCAAGAGTCTTACCAGGGTAAGAGAGGTAAAAGTGGGTGGTTTCGGTATTTGAATGAAATTCGGATTAATGCTGATGTGAATGCAGCGTTAAAGATGATTATAAAATTAAACGTAAACTCACCCTTAGAGGAGTGCCACAACCCTAGATATGTGTTTGCAGTTTCACCTGTACGGGTTGATCCTGTACAAAAAGAACCACAAAAAGTTCGGTAAGGTCAAGTATGGCCCGGTTTTTGTGAACTGTTAACTCTCTTGTCGCCTTCACGGCGATCTGACCTTGTATTCGTTACCCATCCGTGACGATACTTAGTTATTTTTAAATAGATTGGCTTCAGATAACTACAATAATTGTCGAGCGGTGCTAATCGATGTTCGATCTAGATTTATTTTTTTACTTTGAGATTCTTGCATATCTTCTGGGATTATCGGCGACTTTAGCCTTGGTGTCCGCGATTTATCTCAAGCGGCACCGAAGACCTTCCCGCCTACCGCTAGCCCCCGAGCAACGGCAGTTGGCAGAATTAAAGTCCGACGATTTATCTGCGGGATTGAAAATGCGGAAAAACTTTTTGATTTTCCCCAACTCAAATCTATGGCCGGCAACTGACAGCTTCTTGGGTAAAGTTTTAGGTATGGGCCGCGCTGTATTCTTCGCCCAGCAACAGCGCCTAAGTGTGAATTCTTCGCCTCTTTTAGAGCCTGGAACTAGCAAAACCCTAAGTCTGAGCATTTCGGGTTCGATGGGAGACAATCCCGATCGCACGAATGCCGAGAATCCTCCCCAAGTTAATGGTTACGCGCAATTAGAGGAAGATTTGCTGGGCGAAATCCTAGCAGGTACTGAGTCGCCGGGGGGAGCACAATTCTTTGATGCTTTAGTTTGCCACTTAGCCTCAGCACTCGGAGTTCGCACCGCCGTCGCTGCCAAATCGATTAAGTCGAAGGCACGCACCGATGCTGCTGCCGATAGATTGCAACTTATCAGTTTTTGGAGCGACGGACAGCAGCAGCCAAACTTTGAGTGCGATACTGCCAATACTCCCGAAGCGCGGGTGCTGGAGGGGGGAATGTATTCCTGTCCAGACAACCTCTGGGAAACCTTTCCAGAAGACCGCAGACCGGTAGTTACAGGTGCGCGCAGTTTCCTGGGAGTCTTGCTGAAAAACTCTTACGGCGAACCTTTAGGCATTATTTGTATTTTCCACGATCGACCCCTGGTGGAAGCACATCTTGCCAAATTCCGATTAATTCTCAACATCTTTGCTGGACGGGCCGCCGCCGAATTAGAGCGGCAGCGCCTAGAAGCAGCACTGTCCACTGTAGAAGCGAAATACTGCGCCCTGGTAGAACAAATGCCCGCTGTCACCTACATTTCTCCCCTCAACCGCAAGGCTGCCAAACTTTACATCAGCCCGCAAATCGAGACTTTTCTAGGTTATTCTGTAGCTGAATGGAGAGCAGATCCCGACCTGTGGCTGAAACTCGTTCACCCAGAAGACCGTGACCGCGTGTTAGTTGAAAACGCCACACAGAAATTCACCGATGGAGAAGATATCTTCTGCGAGGGGTCGCTGGTTTCAGAATACCGCGCGATCGCCCGCAACGGTCGAGTCGTCTGGTTCCGCGATCAAGCGACCGCAGTTCGCGATGAAGCAAGCAAATCTGTCATCCTTCAAGGCGCAATGTTTGACATCACAGAGACGAAAGTAGCTGCCAGCGCGCTGCTAGAAAGCGAATACCGCTATTACACCTTGGCAAAAATACTGCCGGTCGGGATTTTCCGCGCCGACGCTGCTGGAGATTGCTTGTACGTCAATGAGCGATTTTTGGAGATGGCGGGACTGACTGCGCCAATGGCAATAGGCGAAGGTTGGGCGCAAAGTTTGCATCCCGAAGACCGCGAGCGTGTTTTGAGCCAGTGGTATCGCGCTGTCACAGAAAAGTTGCCCTGTAAGTTAGAGTACCGTTTTTGCAACGGTGACTTCACCACCTGGGTCTTTTCGCAAGCAGTGCCAGAAATGACCAAAAGCGGTGAAGTTCTAGGCTATCTCGCCACGTTGACCGATATCACCGATCGCAAGCAGGCAGAATTCGCGCTGCAACAGGCGGAAGAGAAATACCGCAGTATCTTTGAAAATGCGATCGAAGGCATTTTCCAGACAACGCGCGACGGACGCTACCTCAGCGCTAACCCTGCTTTGGCGAGAATTTACGGCTACGAGTCGGCCGCCGACTTGATCGCGAATATCCAAGACATAGACCGCCAACTTTACCTCGATCCCAACCGCCGCGTCGAGTTTTTGCGCGCGATCGAAAAACACGGTTTTGTGTCAGAGTTCGAGTCGCAAGTTTACCGCGCTGACGGTACTACTATCTGGGTTTCCGAGAACGGCCGGGCAGTTCGCGACCCTGACGGAAATTTACTTTACTACGAAGGCACTGTCGAAGATATTACCCTCCGCAAAATAGCAGAAGATAAGTTAGTACACGATGCTTTGCACGATATGCTAACCGGTTTGCCCAACCGAGCTTTATTTATGGATCGCTTGGGGCACGCGCTCAATCTTTCAAAACGCCACCCCGAGATTTTGTTTGCGGTGCTGTTTATCGATCTTGATCGCTTTAAGGTTGTTAACGACAGTTTGGGGCATTTAGTGGGCGATCGGTTGCTGATCGCGATCGCGCAGCGCCTGGGAATCTGTTTGCGCACTGGAGATACCGTGGCCCGTCTCGGCGGCGACGAATTCGCTATTTTGCTGGAAAATATCAAAAGCACCGAGGATGCGATCCAGATTGCCGAACGAGTGCAAGCGGAACTGGCAGAGCCTTTTTACCTTAACGAGTATCAAGTTTTTACCAGTGCTAGCATTGGGATTGTTTGTTCTGGTCTTCCTCCGTATCCAACGGAAACCAGCAAACTGTCGAGTCCCGAAAATCTGGGAAATATCGATCGGGAAACTTCTTTGTCTTGCTTATCTTCCGACTCTCCTGTTCCCAATGTCCCGTTGTCCATATTGTACGATCGGCCTGAAGAACTGCTCCGAGATGCAGATGCTGCCATGTATCATGCGAAGGGATTGGGCAAAGCTCGCCACGAAGTTTTTGACTTAAGTATGCACACTCGCGCCGTCGCCCTTTTGCAACTGGAAAACGACCTGCGACGCGCTTTAGACTCCCAGGAATTTCAGCTTTACTATCAGCCCATCGTCTCTCTAACTAGCGGTAAAATCAGCGGTTTTGAAGCGCTGCTGCGGTGGTATCACCCGCTGCGGGGTGTCGTATCTCCTGGCGAGTTTATTTTAGTAGCTGAAGAAACTAGATTGATTATACCTATTGGCTGGTGGATGATGCGATCGGCTTGTCATCAGATCCACGAATGGCACCAAAAATTCCCCGCCAATCCGCCGTTGACTGTCAGCGTCAACCTTTCTAATCAACAATTTAAACAACCGGATTTAATCGATCGCATTAGCGAAATTTTACAAGAAACTCAGCTTGACCCCCGCACTTTAAAGGTAGAAATTACTGAAGGCGTCATCATGGAGAATGCGGAATCAGCAGTCGCTATCCTCGCAGGATTGAAAAATTTAGAAATTCAATTATATATTGACGATTTCGGAACTGGCTATTCTTCGTTGAGCCGCCTGCACACTTTTCCAACTGATGCTTTAAAAATTGATCAAGCTTTTGTTAGCCGCATGACTGAAGATGAAGGCAACGAAGCGATTGTACAGACTATTTTAATTTTGGCCAGTCATTTAGGTATGGATGTAATTGCTGAAGGCATCGAAACCCTCGAACAGCTTAATTTACTCAGAGCGCTGCAATGCGAATACGGACAGGGATACTTTTTCTCAAAGCCGATAGACAGCATGGCAGCCACACTTTTGATAGAAAGTCAACCTAAATGGTAATTTGACTGTTGACTGTTGACTGTTGACTGTTGGCTGTTGACTTTTAACCTTTGGCTTTTTGTTTTAGTGAGTTAAGATAAGCATTAAGTTTTGGTGAAAGTTCATTTAATAAGGGATGCAGGCGATCGATCTGTTCTTGAGTTAAAAGATTTCGAGCGTAGGCAAGTCTTAACCAGTGCCTTGTTTCGTTTAAGGAGGCTCTGGCAATTTTCACAAAACGCTGATTATCTTGGCAGCTATAGCGTCCATGTCCTTCTGCGATATTAGCACCAACACTATCAGCCGATCGCACTATTTGTTTGCCCATCGTATCCTTCGCAAAGTCGTCCCATTTTTTAACAATAAACCATATTTCGTTTGATATTTTTTCAGCTAATTGATAAACTTGTAGCTGTTGAAAGCTTTCCATATTAGCTTCTTTAAATAATTGATAGCCAACAAGTGATTAATGACTAATACAAGTTAACCGTCAACAGTCAACCGTCAACAGTCAACCGTCAACAGTCAACCGTCAACTTCCTTAAACTTTCGCTTCCAAAGACTTGAGAAACTCAGTATTTACCCCCGACTCCCGCGTCAGGGCAATTTTCCCAGTACGAGCAATTTCCTTAATCCCAAATCTATTCAGAACCTGGACGATCGCCACCATTTTACCGGGATCTCCCACAACTTCCAATGTCAGCGTATCATCACCAATATCCACAACTCGCGCTCTAAAAATTTGAGCTAACTCAATTATCTCCGATCGCGTCCCGCTAGCAGCATTAACTTTCAGCAACATCAACTCCCGTTCCACACAGGGAATTTCTGTTATATCCTGAACTTTAAGCACGTTAATCAACTTGTACAGTTGCTTTGTCAACTGCTCAATAATCTGGTCATCTCCGGGTACAACCATCGTAATCCGAGATATTCCCACTTGCTCCGCCGGGCCAACGGCCAGACTTTCAATATTAAAACCCCGACGGGCAAACAAACCAGCAATTCGAGTGAGGACACCCGCTTCATCTTCAACTAAAACCGAAAGAGTGTGTTTCATTTCTTCAAAAAAGACGCATTTCGTGCAATTATACTTTCGCCAATTCGCCTTTTAGCAGAAGTGCACGCCCATTGAACCTGCATTAGATATTTTATCGCGAGTTATTCGCCGTTCATCTCCTGGGAAAAAAACCCTCGATCAATTTCGCTTTTACCCGTCTCGATCCCCCTAAATCCCTCTTAAGAAGGGGAGTAGGGGTTGACTTTGATCACACTCCTGTCCCCCCCTTCTTAAGGGGGGTTAGGGGGATCAGCTTTATCTCAACCGTAAACCCGCCCCAACTCAGTTCTGGGCGCACCCGATCCAAGTTTTTTTGTGTACGAACCTACACAATTCATCGCTAGAATAAAAACTTTTCAGGGCTTGTAGCTGACGGGGATTGAAATTTTGAGACCCATTGGGTCTCAAACTTCCTTCACAGAAAAACCCGGTGTTGCAGCGATGGCATCTGGCGGCGGACTTGTTCTAGTCGATCGGGATTAATTTCTGCGATCGCCACACCTGGTTCCTCTCCAGCATCCGCCAAAACCACACCCCAAGGATCTATAATCATCGCGTGACCGTGTGTTTGACGGCGGCCGTAGTGGCGACCAGTTTGTGCAGGGGCAATCATATAACAAGTATTCTCGATCGCCCTAGCTTGCAACAAAACCTTCCAGTGATCCTTGCCAGTGTAAGCAGTAAATGCCGCCGGCACGAACAAAATATCAGCCCCCTTGTACGACAAATGTCTGTACACCTCCGGGAACCGCACGTCATAGCACACCGAAAGTCCCAGCGTCCCCAACTCCGGCGACACATAAACAGACGGCAAATCTTCACCAGCCTTCACAGTGTTCGATTCCCTGTAAGTAATGCCGTCGGGAACATCCACATCGAACAAATGTACTTTTCTGTACCTTGCCACTTCAGTGCCGTTTGGGTCTACCAGCAAACAAGTATTGTATACCTTCCCCCCTGGAGTCGGCACGGGAAATCCGCCGCCCAGAATCGTTACCTGGAACCGTTGGGCCATCGTTTTGAGGAATTTTTCGCTTTGGAGTCCGATCGCCTCTGCTTGAGCAATCTTTTCCTCCTCTTCTCCCATAAACGAGAAATTTTCTGGTAAGGAAACTAACTCTGCACCTCGACGAACTGCCAAGTCGATTAATTCCTCTGCCTGAACCAAATTTTTTTGCAGGTCAGGCAAGCTAGTCATTTGAATTGCTGCTGCGAGATAAGACTTCATCGATTCACAATATTAGTCATTAGTCATTAGTCATTAATCATTAGTCATTGGAACTAATTTGATAACTAAATAGTTGAAATTCTTAACTTTTCCCAATTTATGCACCCGTTTTGCACTAACTGGTGTGGTTTGAGAGTTTTGATATTTGAGCTTTAAATTAACCTGTAACTCATCACTCAAAACTCAAAACTCTCAACTGGTTTCTCCTAGGTTTTGCAACCTAATTTCCCTCAAACCTTAAGGCATCGGATGGAAAAGTAGGTCTGGGAAAAAGCGGTTAAATTCAATTAAAGCCGCAGCTTGAATAGATATCCAAAGGATAGCCAATACTGGTGCTGTAGAAAGAAACTTGACAAAGTATTGCATGAATTCTGCTCCTGAAAATTCGAGACAGTTGGTAATTGCCGATCGATAAGCGCGCTAATTGCTCATTTCTAGTTAATTACTTAACTGTTAGCTATTAGCTCTTCTCCATTTCCCAATTTTAGCGGGGGGAAACGGTAATTTCGTCGTCCTTCGCAAACATTTCACCGCTGGTGATGGATGTGAGAGCTGCCAGAGGCCATAAAACGCCGCTCAGCATACATTTGATTGCCAAAGGAACGTCGATAATAATCTCTTTTTCCTCTGGGGTTGCTGATTTTTTGGTAACTTGCAGATAAGAACGGCCCACCCAACCAATCCAACCTGCAATATACAAGAACAGTATGCTAGGAATCAAAAAGTCCCCTGCTCTGCTCAAGTTACCGTCTACGATTAAGTGCGGGTATCCTTCCGGGCCGCACATAGCTTGGGAATAGCGCTCGAATCTTGCTTTCGCAGATGCGGGGTCGCCATTGGTAGAACGTGCATTTTTTGCCAGTTCCTTGAATTCGGGAGAGTCTTTGCACGGCACTAAATTGTAAGCCGAAGCAACTGGAGCAAAACTGAACCAGACACTCAACACTAAAATTGCAGCAAACAATCGTCGCATGGAATTGTTTCCTTTTGTTACAAAACAATAAGTTTTTGTACAAGCATTTCAACTTGCCGATCGCGAATCCAAATTACCGCATTTGTTGACAGTCTAAAGTATCCATCAGTGATGCGGCAAAGCCCAATAGAATGAGGGATTCGCGTTTTCATAGGTCAATGCTGAGCTAGCAATACCGCGAGGATATAGCTTCCTTGCATCAGATGATGGCCTCTGTCCTTCGGGGGGCAAATATCCCTTAACCATAACCTGAGTACAGGTAGAGCGGGGGACTTGCGCCGAATTAGTTAAGCTAGCAATAGCTAACCTATCAAATAAAATTACCAGTTAATGGCAACCATTTTCGCGATCGAAACAAGTTGTGACGAAACAGCAGCAGCAATTGTTAAGAATCGTCAAGTTTGCAGCAATGTTGTAGCATCGCAAATTAAAATCCACGAGCAGTTTGGCGGGGTAGTGCCCGAAGTCGCTTCGCGGAGTCACCTAGAAATGCTAAATCAGGTAATTGCCCAGTGTCTCTGTGAAGCCAACCTCAGTTGGTCAGAAATTGACGGAATTGCAGCGACTTGTGCCCCCGGTTTAGTAGGTGCATTGTTAGTCGGGCTGACAGCGGCGAAAAGCTTGGCAATAGTCCATCAAAAACCTTTTTTAGGCGTCCACCACCTCGAAGGGCACATCTACGCTTCTTACCTTACCGAACCCGACTTGCAGCCACCGTTTTTGTGTTTGTTAGTTTCCGGGGGACACACCAGCTTAATTTATGTCAAAGATTGTGGCGTTTACGAAACTGTAGGACAAACACGCGACGACGCCGCCGGCGAAGCTTTTGATAAAGTTGCGAGACTGTTGCAGCTAGGATATCCCGGCGGCCCGCTGATTGACAAATTGGCGGCCCTTGGCAATCCCCAAGCATACCCCCTACCAGAAGGCAGAATTTCGTTACCTGGTGGTGGCTATCATCCCTACGACAGCAGTTTTAGCGGGCTGAAAACCGCAGTTTTGCAATTAGTGCAGAAACTCAAGAAACAAAATAACAATGTGGGTGCCGAAGGCATCTTGCCTGCCTCTACAATTAATGATATTGCGGCCAGCTTTCAAGAAACAGTAGCCAAGGGTTTAACAAAAAGAGCGATCGACTGTGCCGTAAATTTCGGGCTTACCACTATTGTAGTGGGTGGCGGAGTTGCAGCAAATAGCGGACTCCGAAAACACTTACAAGCAGCAGCAGCAAAACACAACTTGCGAGTATTGTTTCCGCCATTAAAATATTGTACAGACAACGCAGCAATGATCGGCTGTGCGGCGGCAGAACACTTGCAGCGAGGACACACATCGCCGCTGACTTTGGGAGCAAATTCGCGGATGGCCCTCAGCGATATTATGGAACTGTACAATAGTCATTAGTAAAAATAAGTGGGTCTTCTGCTGACCAGACTCTGCTTGGTAACGAGAAGACAGTTAATACCAATTTAATGTGAAGTTGCACATATCTCGATCCCCCTAAATCCCCCTTAATAAGGGGGACTTTGAGAAGAATCTTGTCCCCCCCTTATTAAGGGGGGTTAGGGGGGATCAGATGCTATGCTCAACAGTCAACAGTCAACAGCCAACAGTCAACCAAACGATGAAAATCCGCGATGCAGAAGAAAGCGATTTGCCAGCAATTGTCCAAATATATAACGCCGCAATACCAGGGAGAATGGCCACAGCAGATTTAAAACCAGTCTCAATTGAAAGCCGCCTTCTCTGGTATAGAGAACACTCCCCCACTTCCTGGCCGATTTGGGTAATCGAATCAGAACAAAATATTGTTGGCTGGCTGAGTTTTCAGCTTTTTTACGGACGCGCCGCCTATCAGCATACAGCAGAAGTTAGCATCTACGTCGCACCCGATCGCCAACGCTGCGGAATCGGACAAAAATTATTGCAATCGGCAATTGTGCGGAGTCCAGAATTGAACCTTAAAACTCTCATGGGAATAATCTTTTCTCACAATCAGCCAAGTTTAAGATTGTTTGAAAAATTTGGTTTTCAGCGCTGGGGATATCTGCCACAAGTTGCCGAACTTGACGGCGTTGAAAGAGATGTCGTAATTCTCGGCTTGCGTTGTTTGTAGGGACTTAGGCGAGAGGCCTTCATCGTGTCAACTTAAGATTAAAAACCTTTGTATCTCTCGCTTATAGCCGAGGCCCGATCCCCCTAAATCCCCCTTAAGAAGGGGGACTTTGAATCCCCTTTCTTATTCCCCCTTCTTAACGGGGGGACGAAACAGAAGACTTTTCCCCGTTAAAAAGGGAGACTTTGAAAACTCTTGTCCCCCCCTTCTTAAGGGGGGTTAGGGGGGATCTGGCCTGGGCTACAAGCGAGATTTTCCCAAGCAAAACCTGCCCAGGCGATGTGATGTTTCCTCAATCTGCTAAAATAGTAATTTCATCCAATGATGCGATCGCCACATCAGCTTTTTCCAAATAACTAACCTGAGCATTCCCCCAACAAATGCCGATACAGCCAGCCGCGCCCGCATTTTTACCCATCTGAATATCGCCCGCTGAATCTCCCACCATCAAAGTTGCTGCGGGATTAACTCCGAGTTTCTCACAAGCTTGCAAAAACAATTTCGGATCGGGTTTATGAACCGTTGAATCAACTCCCATTTCTAACTGAATGTAGTCACCTAATGCGTGGTGTTTCACAAATTTTTGCACCACAGCCGTCGTAGCCGCCGAAAGAATTCCCAGTTTTAAACCCGCTTCCGAAAGATACTTCAGCACTTCCAAACTGCCGACAAATAAAGGAGAAACAGCACTATTTTTAAACATTTCGTCAGCTTCGTCAAAAGCGCGGCGCGCAATACTTAAAGATTCCAACCATCCCCTGCCGGTTTCCGCTATGTATCCCGCTGCAACAATCTCATTTTCCCTGCGGCTACCCACTGCTAGCAAACCCGTGGGGTCAATGCTGCCGGTTTCGATACCGAAAGCCATTTGTAAAGGCTCTCCAACGCCCGGAATTTGAGCGTCTGCGAGGCGGGCTCGCTTCATCCCCAACAATCTCAAAAACTCCTGAGAATCCTCTAGAGTGCCGTCTTTGTCAAAGATCACGGCTTCGATATTTGAGAAGGTAATGCCCCGACATTTAATAGTTACCAAGAATCATAACTCCGTAATTTTTATATTGTTTTGTATCGTCTCATATTATGCTATTTTTAGCAATTGTTTTTAGCGCAACATAACTCTCTTGTCCCCCCCTTATTAAGGGGGGCTAGGGGGGATCTGGCCTTAACTATTACGAGATGCCCGATCGTACTCTTGTCCCCCCCCTTATTAAGGGGGGTTAGGGGGAATCTGGCCCTAAGAATGACGATCGCACGCACCCAACAACTCCTGACAAACTCCCTCAAAACACTGCAACACATCAACATTCGTAAACCTGACAACTTGCAGTCCATACCCCTCGAAAATCCCTGTTCTTTCCGCATCATATTGTTTCCCCTGTTCGGTAAAATGACTCTCGCCATCAACCTCAATTACCAATCTTAAAGCAGCACAATAAAAATCTACAATAAAATTGTCGATCGGTCGCTGTCTCAAAACTCGAAAAGGGAAATTTCTCAGAAAATCTTCCCAAAGTTTCTTTTCGGCTGGAGTTGGATTTTGCCGAAGTTCTTTGGCGATAGGGATGAGTTTCGGGTTGTAAGGTAGGTGGAAATTGGAGTCGTTTAATTTGGTCATAATCCTCCTAATCTCGGAGCGATCCCCCCTAGCCCCCCTTCTTAAGGGGGGGACAAGAGAGTTCTCAAAGTCACCCTTCTTAAGGGGGGACAAGAGAGTTCTCAAAGTCACCCTTATTAAGGGGGGACAAGAGAGTTCTCAAAGTCACCCTTATTAAGGGGGGACAAGAGAGTTCTCAAAGTCACCCTTCTTAAGGGGGGACAAGAGAGTTCTCAAAGTCACCCTTCTTTAGGGGGGACAAAAGAGTTCTCAAAGTCACCCTTCTTAAGGGGGGACAAGAGAGTTCTCAAAGTCACCCTTCTTAAGGGGGGACAAGAGAGTTCTCAAAGTCCCCCTTCTTAAGGGGGATTTAGGGGGATCTCCGGGCCCGAAAAATTGTTAACGCAAGCGTATTTCGTCATCATCCTCCTAATCTCGATCCGGAGATCCCCCCTAACCCCCCTTAAGAAGGGGGGGACAAGAGTTTAACTGCCTAATCTAATCTCAAACATCATAAATAAAGACTCCAAAATATTTAAAATCGTCCCGCTAAATTGGCCACTATTAATGCTAGTTGAACAGGCTGAATAGGTTTGGAAATATGGGTTTGAAAACCAGCTTCGATCGCCCTTTGCCGTTCTTTATCGCTCGCATAGGCAGTCAGTGCGGCGGCGGGGATTTCTCCTCCGGCTTCCACAGCAAGAGCTCGCACTTGTCGAATTAAGAAATACCCATCTTCCTCTGGCATTCCGATATCGGAGATTAGCACGTCATATCTGCCGGGATTCTCAGTCAAAGCATCGATCGCACTTCTGGCAGATGCAACCGTCAAAACCTCAGCCCCGTAGCTTGCGAGTACAAATTCTAAGAGTTCCCGGGTATCGATCTGATCGTCCACAACTAAGATGTGCAAGCCTTCGAGAGAGGGGACGATATCCTTTGAGGCGTTTAAAGGCTCTACCAAAGCAGTTGACTTTAAATCGATCGCCGATTTCAACTCTTGAGGCAGCGATCGCAACGGCAATCTCACAGTCATTGTAGTTCCTTGTTCCTCACCGGGACTATCCGCTTCCACCGTTCCTCCGTGCAATTCTACCAGATGACGCACGATCGACAAACCCAATCCCAGCCCTTGATTCCGCTTAGTGGTGGTGGAATCGCCTTGATGGAAACGATCGAAAATATACGGCAAGGAGTCTGCCCAAATGCCTTTTCCCGTGTCGCTAACTTGAAGTTGAGCGTGATTCTCGATCGCCGATAACGTTACTTCCACTCGTCCCCCGGCCGGAGTAAACTTAATTGCATTAGACAGAAGATTCCACACAACTTGTTGCAATCTATCAGCATCGCCTAAAACAGTTGCAGGACTCAACTGCGAAACAAGTTGAATATTTTTTGCTTCGGCTGATAATTGAACCCCATCCAGCGCAGCTTCTACTACCAAAACCAAATCGATCAAATTGGTATTAAGAGCCAGCTTGCCGTTGGTAATCCGGGAAATATCCAGGATATCTTCGATTAACTGAGATTGCGTCCTAGCGCTGCGCTCGATCACTTCTAGAGCGCGATTAGCCGCTGCTTCCTTAAGCACGCCGGAGCGCAGGATTTGTGCCCATCCCAGGATCGGAGTCAGGGGATTGCGGAGTTCGTGGGAGAGATTCGCGAGAAATTCATCTTTAGCACGGTTGGCGGTTTCTGCTTGTTGGCGCGCAAACTGTTCCTGCTCCAATAACTGCGATCGCTGTGTCTCAAACTGCTTGCGCTCTGTGATATCCTCGATCGACAACAGAATCATTAAAGCTTGATCTTCTCGTTCAAGTTTACAAGCATTCAGCAGCATAGTTTTCTGCCCAATCTGCTCAAACAGGTGATTCCACTCAAAGTTTTGAAGCTGAACATCACTCACCAGAATATCTTCCAATATCCATCGCAATTGGGGGATATTCCACTGCCCGTTTCCTAGCTCAAACAGCGAAGATTGCGCTGTTTCTGAGGATGAAACCCGAAACGTTTCATAGAACGCTCGATTTGCTTTATTCACTCGGAAATTAGCATCTAGCACGACTAAAGGCGTTTGCACAGTTTCCACGATGGTTTCAGCGTAGTTTCGGGCATTCTCTAAGGTGGTGGCACTGCGTTTGAGCGCGTCAATATCAATCAAAACCATTACCACACCGTCAATCTTGTTTTCCGTTGTGCGGTAAGGACGAATGCGGAGGTTGTACCAATATCCCGCTCCCGTTTCAACTTCTTGTTCTTTCGTTTGGAGAGTATCAATCACCTCCAAAATCATCTGTTCCAACTCGGGAACGTTCAGAGTCGATCGGATGTCGCTAAAGGGTCGTCCAACATCGGTGGAAATCAGACTAAAAAGTTGTTGTGCAGCGGGCGTAAAGCGTCGAATCAGTAAATCGTTTGTCAGCATTAAGATCGGAATATTGATACTGGCAAGCAAATTTGTCAGATCGTTATTGACCAAGCTTTGTTCAATATTTCGGCTGCGAAGTTCATCGTTAGTGGTGGTGAGTTCCTCATTAGTGGCTTGAATCTCTTCTTTTGCAGTTTCTAACTCTTCGTTGGTGCTTTGCAACTCTTCGTTGCTCGATAGGATTTCTTCGTTCGCAATTTTGAGGTCTTGGTTGAGACTTTCGTGCTCTTGGATCACTGCTTGCAGTTGCGCTTGAGCCACAATTTTTTGTTGGTTAGCGGTGGCAAGTGCCTGCGTCAGCCTCTCAATTTCACGCGCTAAATCACCTGGCTCAAAGCTTTCAGAAGTGAGGGTGCTGAGGTTAAGCACCGTGGGTGAAGGCTCTTCAAATAGCACCAAAAAGTAGCGTCCTTCGACGGTCAGTGGCTGGAACGGAATTACCTCAAAATTGACGATACTCGATCGTCCCCCCGATTCAACGGATACCCCTTCTTTCCTAACCATCACGTTCTCCGTCCGTGCCTGATAAATCGCGGTGCGAAGCTCACCCAGCAAGCCTTCCCTTGCCATTGTCAGCAAGTTTAAGTCGGGCGTTCCGAATGCCAGTCTCAAGTAAGGATTGATGTCTCCCCGCACTTGCAGGATGTTCATCGGCTCGTTGACCACCACACCTGCTGGGGCATAGCGATTCAAAATTAGTTGGTCAGTTTCTCGCTGTAAATCAAAGCTCTTCGTAAAATTTTCATTCACTTCCTGCCGTTCACGTGCTTTAGCGACAGGATAGGAACTCCGCGTAAACGAAAAAGTGGGACGAGTCGCACTCAACTTTTTGGCATAAATTTTACACTTTTTATCCACTGAGGTAAATAATGATGAAAATTTTCCGGTAGTCTCAGAAGTTCCTAATAGGAGAAAGCCTGTTGGGTTAAGACTGTAATGAAAAATCGGCATCACTTTTTTTTGCAATGACTCTGCCAAGTAGATCAGCACATTGCGACAGCTAACTAAATCGAGATTGGAAAAAGGCGGGTCGCTACCTAAGTCTTGTCGGGCAAATACACACAGTTCGCGGACTGCCTTGGTGATTCTATAGCTACCTGCTGCTTCAGGAATAAAGAAGCGAGTACGTCGTTCTGGTGAAACATCTACCATCTGGTTTTCTGAATAGACGCCAGACCTCGCTTTGCCGATCGCCTGCTCGCTAATGTCCGTGGCAAAAATCTGGATCGGTGGCGCGATGATTTGAGCGCCCAAAAACTCCAGCAAACAGATGGCGATCGAATAAACTTCTTCACCTGTCGAACATCCCGCAACCCAAATCCGAATCGGAGCTTCTGCCGATTTATTTTTGGTTATCGTAGGGAAAACCAGCTCTTTTAACTTTTCAAAGGCTTCGGGATCGCGGAAGAAACTGGTAACGTGGATCAGGATTTCTTCATAAAGGGCTGTGACTTCAGCCGAATTGTGGCGAAGATATTCGGCGTAATCATCCAAGCTGTCCAGCTTGTACAACACCATCCGCCGCTGGATGCGTCGAGCGATCGTGGTAGGTTTGTAGTGGCTAAAATCAACGCCTGTGTTCAATTTCAGCAGCGCAAAAATAGTTGGCAGGGCATCTCCCAGTTCGGGCAATTCCTCAACTTTGTTCAGAAGAAGCGGGGAAGTGAGAAGGGGATTGCGACTATAGTTTGTCAGTTCCTCGGCAATTTTTTCAGGCGGCAGAACAAAATCGACATTCCCTGTGGCAACAGCGGTAGTCGGCATACTATCGAATTTTGCTGTGCTTTGACATTGAGCAAAAGTCATGCCTCCGGCTGCTTTGATTGCCTTGAGCCCCAGTGAACCGTCTCCGTCTCCCCCGGATAAAACTACGGCGATTGCTTTGTGGCCGCGATCGATCGCCAATGATGTAAAAAAGGCATCTCCCGGCATATATTTGCCATAAATCTTCTCGCGCGGGGATAGTTGCAGCAAGCCTTTAGATAGCACCATCTTGGTGTTGGGCGGAATCACGTAGACTTGATTGGGCTCTACAGCTATGCCGTCTTTTACCTCATTAACAGGCATTTGCGTCGTTCTGGCGAGAATCTCGCTAAGCAGACTTTTGTGAGCGGGGTCTAAATGCTGAATCAGCACAAACGCCATACCCGTATCTATCGGTAAATGGCTGAGTAACTCCGTGAAGGCTTCCAACCCTCCTGCTGAGGCGGCAATCCCAACGATGGGAAAGGCAGCATCGCTTTCGGCGGCTAATTGTTGGCTGTCGAGGGCGGCTGGGGCGATCGATTCGGGTGTATTTTCTGGAGAGAATTGAGAAGAAGTCATGATGTGAACTCTTGGACCTCCGTTATTTCGCAGCCTACATATCTGGTAAGGGTGCGAGTCATTAATTCAGATTATTTTTACTAGAGCTTAAGTTGCCACGAGAAGGCAGCTAGCTTGAAGATGAGAGGTGGCTTTTAAGTAGGGAAACTCCAAGAGCCCATTAGTGTCAAAAATCGCCTGAAAGCCTTGATAAATCCCGTTTTTACCTGAGTCCCGATCCCCCTAAATCCCCCTTAAGAAGGGGGACTTTGAAAAATACTTCTTGTCCCCCCCCGTTATTAAGGGAGATCGAGACTTGGCTATAAACGAGAGAGACGGTTGGTTTTACGTTAAGTTCACACGCCTTTGGCAATGCCATGTCCCTACCCGTTTGCTGTTGGGGCGATCGCAAGAAGAGGCTGCCAATAACCAGATATATTTATTTACCTACTTAGCTTCTTTGAGCGACCAGTGCAGCAGACAGCGCAATTACAGATTCAGTATTAATTCTAGCAGTATAAGCGACTTGCGCCCCTTGTATGCCTTTTAAATCTTCAACTCGTTTGTGAATTTCGGACACTCCAGCAGCTTTTAATGCTGTCAAAAATGCTGGGTCGTTGTAAACATCTTCGGAAAACGAAACTTCGTCACTTTTAGAAAGATTTTGAAGGCGGGCGGCTTTATTGACTGTGGAACCAAAATAGTCGATCGCATTATTCAGATTTACCAGCAAAGCCGTACCTCGGTGAATGCCAATTCTGACTTGAATCCACTCTTCTTTTTGGCGAGTTGAATTGTACTCTCTGAAAGAGGTCACAGCAGCGGCTGCTGCCATAATGGCTTGTTCGTTGCTGATAAAGGAAGCCATGACGGCATCGCCGATGGTTTTAATTACTTTACCGCCAACTTTCTCGATCGACTCAAAGAAAATTTCAAAATGATCGCGCACAATATTGTAAGCTTTAGTATCTCCCAGCGTTTCGTACATTCTGGTAGAACCGGTAATATCGGTAAACATAATACTAATCGCCCGAATCTTGACTCGCTCTCTTTCCGATATTACTTGATCGCCAAACAAACGCTTGTAATCTGGGTGATGAAGCAGTTGCATTCCTGATAGCCGCAGGGGCAGTTGTTCTAATGTCAATTCATCGGGCAATTCATCTGAATGCAAAATCAACCCGGACAAATTGTGATCGGTATTAGTTAGTTCGAGCTTAATTTTTCCGGGACGCACGGCTAGCTCTGTTTTGTCAAAATCTGGGCCGGCTAACTGTTTGAGTTGAATTTCTTGTATGTCTTCTGTTTCTTCGCCTTCAACCTTTAAAATCCCTTTAGCTAAAGTGAGGGGACAGCAGTACCGATATCGACCGTTTTCTAAGGTAACTATCTCCGATTCAGTGCAGTATAAAGGCGTTACCAGTTGCAGTTTGCTCTGGAGTACGGGAGGGGGAGCGCAGACGGGCCGCAGTTGCGGGTCTTCGATTTCTTTGTTCAGGGAAAAAGTAACTTCGACGCGATCGAGCAAATCAATTTTAAACTCGCGATCGCACATCGGGCAAAAAGACATTTCTGATGTGTCTGCCAAATCCTTGAATTCGTCTGTAATCATGTTGCAGTGGGGGCAGTGAATATCCCAGTGCAAGTCGAAGGCACCGGCTTTCACTCCGTGCAGAAATTCCGAAGTAATTCTTTTAATATTCTTGACTGTATCCCCTGCTACGTAGTAAGGGTTAATCCGCAATCTCTGCAAAATGTGGGAACCGATTAACCATTTTTCGATTTGGTCGATCGTTCCTTTGCTAGAATTAGGACGTTTTTTAAGCTGTTCTAATTTTTCTTTTAATAGTTCGATGTTCATTATCCGCTTGCCTCTGAGCGTCAGGGCAAGAAATTTCTAAGTATTATTTTGTGTAATTTGCTCGTCTAGTTTGTTCTTGCCTGAGAATGCTGATTAGTTCGCACTTGTGCGGATGTCCCTGATGTTTGTAAATCTTAACAAATTAGCAGCATAAAGGCTATGCCTATTTAGGCAGAGCGATCTGCAACTTGTATTAATTCAAAGTGCGATCGCTGCATCGGTCTACAGAAATATCTTAAATATCGGTAATTAAGAATGGGGAATTGGGAATCGGGAATTCTAAACCAATACGCTTGGGTTAAAACTATTTATTCCTCGGAGATCCCCCTAAATCCCCCTTAAGAAGGGGGACTTTGAGTAAGTTCTTGTCCCCCCCTTTTTAAGGGGGGTTAGGGGGGATCGAGCTTAACTGAACCTATTGAATAGTCCGCCACCCAGCAGCGACTAATGACTAATAACTAATGACTAACTCAAAAAAAAAAGAGGGAATTTTCCCTCTTTTAATCACACTAAGTGCGATGTTATTCTTCCGTCGCAGGAGGGATTTCTTCCTCTACATCTAATACTGCTTCGGGTGCTACTTCGGGTGCTGCTTCGGGTGCTGCTTCGGGTGCTGCTTCGGGTGCTACTTCCTGTGCGGCTTCGGGCGCTGCTTCAGGTGCTACTTCCGGCAGATCCTCTTCCATTGCTGAGGGCACATCTTCGAGTTCGTCGGAGAAGTCATCATCAGCATCAGTTGAGTCTACGGGAATGTCTATGCCTGCTTTAGCTTGCTTTTGAGCGAGCATTTTCTCACGGAACTTAGCTGCCATTTCCTCAGCTTTTTCGTAAACCAATTCGCGATTTTTGACCATCGCGCCCGGTTCCGGTTCCAACTGTTTGGTGGAGAGAGAAATCCGGCCCCTCTCGGCATCCAAGTCAATGATCATCACTTTCACTTCGTCGTTGACATTGAAGACGCTATGAGGCGTATCGATGTGATCGTGCGAAATTTCCGAGATGTGCAGCAAGCCGCTGACGCCGCCGATGTCGATAAAGGCACCGTAAGGCTTGATACCCCGTACTGTACCGATGACCACTTCCCCAACTTCGAGGCGGTTCATCTTGCGCTCAACTAAGGCGCGACGATGACTCAAAACTAGGCGGTTGCGGTCTTCGTCTACCTCTAAGAATTTTAATGGTAATTCTTCGGCGACTAATTCTTCCTTCGGTTTGCGGGTACTGATGTGAGAACCGGGAATAAAGCCTCGCAACCCTTCTATTCTCACGAGTGCGCCGCCGCGGTTGGTGGCAAATACTTGCGATCGTACTGTGGCATCTTCTGCTTGCAGTTGTCGCACTCTTTCCCACGCCCGCATATACTCGATACGCCGGATGGACAGGGTTAACTGTCCGTCTTCATTTTCATCGGTAAGGATGAAAAATTCTCTAGTTTCGTTTGATTGCAATACCTCTTCAGGGCTTTCGACTCGATTGATCGACATTTCCTGAATGGGAATGTACGCTGCTGTTTTAGCACCGATATCAATCAGAGCGCCCCTGGGTTCTATACTAAAAACTGTACCCGCTACTACATCGCCCGGGCTAAAGTGATAGTCATATTTATCAAGTAGGGCTGCAAAATCTTCGTGAGTAAAGCCGATGTCTTTGACTGTGGTTTTGAGATTGACCATGCGAATAGTTTCCTAGGATTTCTCTCCTTCATGTTTTTCGTTTGTGCCGGCAGATATTCGAGATTTTGGTGAAAAAGCGGTTAACTTTTTTCAAAATCTTTTACTAAAGTCAGTTTTTGCTAACTTTTGCTGGGTGCAACTGCACACCAGCGCTTGCCATTACTGTTACTCCATACTCTGTGTTAAAACGTTTAATCTTAACATTCCGAGTCAAGTAGACTATTTTGACACTCTCAGGTATAAATAAACTGAGATTCTTCATTCAACGAGCCGACTTGCTGGCGACAGGATTACTCCAGTCTAAGTAGAGGTCGGTTTCTCCAGAAGCGTAAATTTCGGTATGCCCTACCGTATTTAATTAGTCACCGATCTTTAGTTAGGTTTTGTTCAAATGCGAGCTTTCCTAAACTGCAACACCGTTAGGTGTGACTACGCACTCAACTAATCCAGTTAAGTTTTTACGTTGTCTAGTTATACTCTATTTTAGACCGATGACGATCATATCACACCCAGCACTCTTACTGAGAAAAAAGAACACTCGCTCGAATGAGAGTCCCTTGAGTCGCTATTCCTCCCGGCCTTCCTCGCGACAAGGTTTTCAATCTCCCAGAATATTTCTATAAATTAATTTAAGCGAGCTTAGCTGGGAGTAGCGCAGGATGCTGGGCTTTCTCGATCGGCTGCATCCGAATCCGCCAAATCTGCGTCAAAATCCGACCCCGTTTCTGACTCTTCAGTTTCATTGAGGGGACTCTGAAGGTGATTTAGGGTGTCTACAAAATCTCGGATGCCTCGAAATTGCCGATATACCGAGGCAAAACGGACATAAGCGACTTCGCTGAGCGGGCGCAGGTGCAACAGCACCAGTTCCCCAATTTCTGAACTGGCGATTTCTCGGAGCGATCGACCTTGGAGTTGGGCCTCGATTTCTTCTGCCAGGGTTTCGAGATGCCCGGAAGACAAACCAGTTTTTTCGCAGGCCCGAACCAGCCCCCTCACTAATTTTGACCTGTCAAAAGATTCGCGCTTGCCATCCCGCTTGATCACTGTAATCGGCACAAATTCTATGCGTTCGTAAGTTGTGAAGCGGTGCTGACAGCTCAAACACTCGCGCCGCCGACGGATGCTTTGACCTGATTCGGCTGAACGCGATTCTAGAACGCGACTATTTGTGTGTTGGCAGGAGGAACAGCGCATGATTGCTGATTTTAACAGGCATTGCCAGCAAATTGCCACTCATCTAACCGCGCGGGGTCTGATGAATGGCTGGACTAGAAAAATGACTTAGCAATCAGCGGTAAAATAGTCCCGCACCAAATTAGATCACTATGATGCGGGCTAACCGCAGTCCGGTTCAAGATATTTTGGACTTGCTGGAGGCGTATAGCTAATTATTTGCCAATCCGGGGAGGTTCCCGAAAGGCGATCGCAAAAAATAGTACGCCTATGGCTAAAGCCAGAATCAAAATGTAAGCAACACTTTCCATGTTAAATTTTCCCTATCTTCCCTTGCCGTATTATTTTATCTTAATTACTGGTTTTATTATTAACTAAAAAAACCCGGTTTCTTCAAGAAACCGGGTTTTTGTGTAGCGGGGAAGTTTCCCCCCTACCCAGAGGCTGGCGAAATTTAGAGAGGTTCTTCTCTTCTGGTGGTCACGTCGCCCAGTTTTTGGAACAAGCCCCACTCGACTTGTTCTTCCAAGTCAGCCTCAACTCCAGCAAACACGTCGCGGAAAATAGTCCGAGAACCGTGCCAGATATGGCCGAAGAAGAATAGCAAAGCAAAGCAAACGTGTCCGAAAGTGAACCAACCACGAGTCGAAGTGCGGAACACCCCGTCAGAGTTCAAGGTTTCACGATCGAAATCAAACACTTCACCTTTTTGAGCAGCGCGAGCAAACTTCTTAACATCTAGAGGATTATTAAAGGTTTGACCGTTAAGTTCGCCACCGTAGAAGCTGACGGTAACTCCGCTTTGTTCAAAGCTGTATTTTGATTCAGCACGGCGGAAGGGGATATCAGCGCGAACGACCCCATCTTTGTCTGTCAAAATCACTGGGAAAGTTTCAAAGAAGTTGGGGAGGCGGCGAACCGACAATACCCGACCTTCGCTGTCAGTAAATACTGGATGGCCCAGCCAGCTTTTGGCAATACCGTCGCCATTGACCATCGCGCCGGCCCGGAACAAACCGCCTTTAGCAGGAGAGTTGCCCACGTAGTCGTAGAAAGCCAATTTTTCAGGAATTTGTTCGTAAGCTTCTTGGAAGCCTTGGCCACCGGCCAAGGTAGCTTGGGCTCTGCGATCGATTTCTTGTTGGAAATAGCCGCTGTCCCACTGATAGCGAGTCGGGCCAAAAAGTTCGATCGGAGTAGCAGCAGAACCGTACCACATCGTACCCGCCACCACAAAGGCTGCGAAGAACACGGCAGCGATACTGCTAGAAAGTACAGTTTCGATATTCCCCATCCGCAGGGCTTTGTAAAGACGTTCCGGCGGCCGCACTGTCAAGTGAAACAAACCGGCAATTACGCCGACTACGCCCGCTGCAATGTGGTGAGCCACGATGCCACCCGGATTATACGGGTCAAAGCCTTCAGGGCCCCAAGCAGGTGCCACTGGCTGGACGTGACCGGTCAGGCCGTAGGGGTCGGAAACCCACATTCCCGGACCGAAAAGTCCCGAAAGGTGAAATGCGCCGAAGCCGAAGCAAAGCAAGCCGGAGAGGAACAGGTGAATGCCAAACATTTTTGGCAAGTCGAGGGCTGGTTCACCGGTGCGAGGGTCTCTGAAAAGTTCTAAGTCCCAAAATACCCAGTGCCAAACTGCTGCTAAGAACAGCAGGCCCGAGAGGATGATGTGAGCGACGGCGACGCCTTCAAAGGACCAGAAGCCCGGATCAACGTTACCTTCGCCGGTGATGCTCCAACCGCCCCAAGAACCCGTAACTCCCAAGCGAGTCATAAACGGGAGCACGAACATCCCTTGACGCCACATCGGGTTCAGAACTGGGTCTGTAGGGTCAAAAACTGCTAATTCATAAAGGGCCATTGAGCCGGCCCAACCTGCCACGAGGGCAGTGTGCATTAAGTGTACAGAAATCAATCGGCCTGGGTCATTTAAGACGACTGTGTGTACGCGATACCAGGGTAGTCCCATTGACTGCGGTTCTCCAAGGTGTAAGTGATGATGTCTATTTTTACGGAAAAATCAGATTCTCAATCCCCAGCAGTTACCTGCAGGGTTTAAACTCTGCCTTTTGCCGACTGCCATCTACCTTCAAAGGTGGAGGCATAAAAATGAAAGTTATTTAAAGAAGTGTATCGAGTGTTAGAACCGATTGCAATATGTTGGACATTACATTAGTTGCGGGTTGCCCATTTCGCAGCGGGCGGCGATCGTCCCGAGGCGTTCGAGGACTTGCTCGGCATCGATCAGTCTGGTGAGCTTAACGTTGCCGATATTTTTTGCGGGATCGGCAGGATCGGGAGAGACTGCAGGTTGGACTTCTACCATGAGTACAGCGTCTTCTACGCGGTAGAGCCACATTTTTTCGTTGCGATCGCAAAGGCAGAGGTTGAGCTGTTGGATGTCTGGCTGGCGTCTCCAGGCGGCGTGACTCCACTCGCCGCCTACACCCCAGACGCGCCCTACTTTCCAGCCGTCGGATAAGAAGAAGTATTTCACTTGTGTACGCTTGTTGAGATTTTTTTGTCTAACATAACGCAAAACGGCAATTGTACGGAATGATTGAACCGCTTTCGTCGCGAGGGACGCGAAGGAAGAATAGAGAAGATGTAGGTAATCTGGTAGCTGTTGGGGATAAATTTACCTACTTGTGAGAGGGCTTTCTGTCTGGTCTATCTGCAAAATATCCGATCTTTGATTGTTGAAGTCGTGTGCAATTCCTAGCATTTCGAGGGGGAATACTCCTGACAGCGCCTCGCTTGTATCTGGAAGTTCTAAACATTTCAAAGTGCCTTCGGGCCCTAACAAGGTCGTGGTATTTTTGCTCTTTTGGTGGCTGGCTGTCGATCGAATAATCTCGCATAATGTTAATCTCGATTAATCTGCCTGAATTTGAGCCTAATCAACCAGCCAAATTCAGATTAAGCCAGACATCCATCCGCGTTCATCTGCGTGCATCTGCGGTTAAAAATCCCCCACCAATATTTTTGCCAAAAACCCAATCGCAAAACGATCGACATTACTGCTAAAATCAAGTACGAGTCCTTGCCGCTCAAACGCAGACCATGACCGCACAAACACCAGTACAATTCCAAGACAGTTTCGACATCATCGTAGTAGGTGGCGGGCACTCCGGCTGCGAAGCCGCCCTCGCCACTTCTCGCCTCGGCTGTCGCACCCTTCTCCTCACCCTCAATCTCGACAAAATTGCGTGGCAACCTTGCAATCCGGCTGTCGGCGGCCCGGCTAAAACCCAACTTACTAACGAAGTTGATGCGTTAGGTGGGGAAATTGGCAAAATGGCCGATCGCACTTATCTACAAAAGCGCATCCTCAACTCTTCACGAGGCCCCGCAGTGTGGGCCCTGCGAGCCCAAACTGACAAGCGGGAATACGCCGCCGTGATGAATAATATTGTTGAAAACCAAGAGAATTTGACCATCCGAGAAGCGATGGTGACAGACTTAGTTTTGGGCAAAAACGAAGAAGTAATCGGAGTCGAAACATACTTTGGCGTCGCTTTTGAATGCAAAGCAGTAATTCTGACCACAGGCACTTTTTTAGGTGGCACAATTTGGGTAGGCAATAAGTCGATGCCCGCCGGACGTGCGGGAGAATTTGCAGCCGTTGGTTTGACGGAAACTCTCAATCGTTTGGGCTTTGAAACTGGCAGGTTAAAAACTGGAACTCCGGCAAGAGTTGACAAACGTACTCTCGATTACACTAACCTGGAACCGCAGCCGGGAGATGCAGAGGTTCGCTGGTTTAGTTTCGACCCCGAAGTTTGGATCGAACGGGAACAAATGCCTTGTTACCTAACTAGAACTACGCCAGAAACTCACCAGTTAATTAGAGATAATTTGCACCTTTCTCCAGTCTACGGCGGCTGGGTTGATGCGAAGGGGCCGCGCTATTGTCCGAGTATTGAAGATAAAATTGTGCGGTTTGCGGATAAGGAAAGTCACCAGATTTTTATTGAACCGGAAGGTAGGGATATTCCTGAACTTTATATCCAAGGTTTTTCGACTGGTTTACCCGAAACTTTGCAATTGCAAATGTTGCGGACTCTTCCGGGTTTGGAAAAGTGCGAGATGATGCGCCCTGCTTATGCTGTGGAGTACGATTATTTGCCGGCCACTCAGTGCTTTCCAACGCTGATGACTAAGAAGATTGAAGGGCTGTTTTGCGCGGGTCAGGTGAACGGTACGACTGGATATGAGGAGGCGGCTGCACAGGGGATTGTGGCGGGGATTAATGCGGCTCGGTTTGCGAAAAATCAGGAGATGATTGTGTTTCCTCGCGAGCAAAGTTATATCGGGACTTTGATTGATGATTTGTGTACGAAGGATTTGCGGGAACCTTACCGGATGTTGACTTCGCGATCGGAATATCGGCTATTATTGCGATCGGACAATGCTGACCAACGCTTGACTCCGCTGGGACGGGAAATTGGTTTGATTGGCGATCGCCGGTGGGAGTTGTTCGATCGCAAACAAGCTAATATTGTGGCAGAGAAGGAACGCTTGTACTCGACGCGGGTGAAAGAGCACGAGGAAGTTGGCAAGGCAATTTTTGCTGGCACTCAACAAGCGATTAAAGGTTCGATTACTCTTGCTGATTTGTTGCGTCGTCCTGGTTTTCATTATGTGGATTTGGAACGCTACAATTTAGGCAATTCTAGTCTGAAGTTGGCTGAGAAAGAGGGTGCGGAAATTGACATAAAATATTCTGGCTATCTGCAAAAACAGCAAAATCAAATTGATGAAATTATCAGACACGAACGCCGACAATTGCCGGCAGATTTGGATTACATGGCAATTACAACTCTCTCCAAAGAATCGCGGGAAAAGTTGGCTAAGGTGAAACCGCTGACGATTGGCCAAGCTGCCAGAATTGGTGGGGTAAATCCGGCTGATGTTAATGCTTTGTTGATTTTTCTGGAAGTGCGAAACCGTCAGCAGCCAGCGGGTGTAGGTAAATAAGCTAAAGTAGAGGTTTCTCAAGGCTACCTTCAATTTTATGAAATATAGCAATCCTTGCAGGAGTCGTAAACTTTTTACCCCACCCCAACCCTCCCCTTATCAAGGGGAGGGAGTAAGAAATTCACAAATGATGCGAGGATTGCTATAGCAGTATGAAAAAGTGTGACTATTGTGGTATCACTATTTTGCTCGGCGGGTTTCATATTGAGGGATATAGATTCTGGGCTTTGCTGATTTACGGTATGAATCAACTTTTATCTGAAGTTACAAAACTCACCATACTGGGCTTATAAAAATTCCGAAATCGTGAATTTATACCTGTATTCAGCAACGCCACCAAAAAGGAAAACTGGCAGAATGTCAACTCTAATTGATGAAACTCTGCCAGTATATTGTAGATATTGATCAATCCTCGAACCCAATCTGAATTTTGCAAACATCCTGCATAAGAATCAGCATTCATCTGTGGTTCAAACCTCCCCGAAATCCCCACCAGTGTTGCCACCCTCAAAGCCTTAGAAGACCAGCTAGATGCCTTGCTGTACGCTTATATACGCGGTCACTGGTGGTACTGGGAATACAGCGGAATTTGGTATTGGGCGATCGCACAATCGGCTACATAGTCATTCCCCAAGGAAGATAAGGAGAGTCGGAGAATGGGAAAGTGAGTGGGAGAGGGGGACAGGGGGAGAATCTTCTTTCTTCTTTCTTCCTTCTTCCCTCTTCCTTCTTCCTTCTTCCTTCTTTTAATGTGCCCAGAGAATCACGCCAGCTTCATAAGGACTGCTGAGATTGTCGTGCTTGGGCAAAACCCGCAACGACAAACCTTGCAAACCGCTAGAAGTATAAGTAATATCAGCCGTATAAAGGCTAGCATTGTTAGCATCTTCCCCCAAATACTCCATTACCACCGGCACGCCACCGACAATATCTCCGTTAGCATCAACCGAACCTTGATAAAGTTCGACTTGCACATCCGCAGGCGTCAATCCCATCAGATTAATCCGAGATTTAACAGCGATCAATTGATTGACCTTAACTTCCTTATCCTGGGAAATATCAACAGCCTCAATCTTAATATCGTGCCACTTCGCGAGAACGTGCTTCTTCCAGTGAGACAACTCCTTCGCGGGAGCGCAATTATCCGAAGTCATCGTGAAGAATCGATCGCTCACCGGGAAATATGCCCGCCGCGCGTAATCTTTCACCATCCGAGCAGTATTGAACAAAGGACAATTCAAGCGAATAGAATCCTTCATTTTCGCCGTCCAACCGCGGGGAATTCCATCAGTATCCCGGTTGTAAAATAGCGGTACAACTTCTTTTTCCATCAAGTCATACAAAGCATTCGCCTCGACCTCATCCTGATACTTAGTATCTTCGTAAAATTCCCCATGTCCGATCGGCCAACCGGTACGAACATAATCAGCCTCATCCCACCATCCGTCAAGAATGCTCAGATTCGGCAAACCATTCATCGAAGCTTTCATCCCGGAAGTACCGGAAGCCTCACGCGGGCGGCGCGGCGTATTCAGCCACACATCGCAGCCAGACACCATCATGCGAGCGACGTTAATGTCGTAGTTCGGCAAAAACACCATCGAACTCATCGTCTCGTGCTCGCGGATGAAGTGAACGATATCCCGAATCAATTCCTTACCCGGAATATCCATCGGGTGAGCTTTCCCAGCAATCACAAACTGCACGGGGCGGTTTTTGTCCCGCATGATCCGCATAATTCGATCGACATCACGCAAAAATAGCGTCGCCCGCTTGTAAGTAGCAAAGCGGCGTGCAAACCCGATCGTCAGCACCTTCGGATCGAGAGCCTCCCGCGCGTTTTCGATTTCCGTTTGGGCCGCACCCCGCTCGCGCAAAGTCTTTTGCAGCCACTCCCGTGCGAACACCACCAACTCGGATCGACAGCGTTCGTGATTGCGCCACAATTCCTCATCAGGAATCGACGGAAGCCTGTCCCAGAGACGATCGTCCTTACCGGTCATTTCCCAGTCTGGGCCGAGGTATCGATCGTACAACTCCTGAGTAGACTTCGCCACACAACTGCGAGCGTGAACCCCATTCGTAATCGAAGTAATCGGCACCTCTTCCTGCGGTAAACCCGGCCACAACCCCTGAAACATCGGGCGCGACACCACACCGTGCAAAGCCGCCACCCCGTTGACAAAACTCGACATTTTAATAGCCAAAATAGCCATATTCAGAGGCCCAGACAAATCGCGAGTATTCTCCCGGCCCAATCCCAGAAACTCATCTTGCGACAAGCCAAAAATCTTGGGATACTGACCCAGATAGTGCATCACCATATCCGGCTCGAACAAGTCAAACCCAGCAGGCACAGGCGTGTGAGTCGTAAACATACTGCTCGAAACTACCACCTGTTCCGCTTCCACAAAACTCAGGTGATATTCCTCCATCAGCATGCGAATGCGTTCCAAAGCCATGAAAGCCGCGTGCCCTTCATTCATGTGATAAGCAGTGACTGTCAAGCCCAGGGCCTTGAGCATTTTCACGCCGCCGATGCCCAGCATGATTTCTTGGTGCATCCGCAGGGTTTTGTCACCGCCGTACAGTTGGTCGCTAATATCTTGGTCGTAGCGGCTGTTAGGTTCAATATTTGTATCCATTAGGTACAAAGGAACCGTTCCCACTTGTACCCGCCAAATCCGGGCGTACACCTTGCGGCCGGGATAGTCTACCTCAATCCGCAATTCCGAACCGTCAGGATTGCGTTCCAGGTGGAGTGGCATATTGTAGAAATCGTTGAGCGGATAGCGTTCTTGCTGCCACCCGTCGGCGTTTAGATACTGCGAGAAATAGCCTTCTTGGTAAAGCAAACCAACGCCGACTAAGGGCAATCCCAAATCGCTAGCTGATTTGAGGTGGTCGCCCGCGAGCACGCCCAAACCGCCGGAATAGATGGGTAGGGCTTTAACTAAGCCGAATTCCATCGAAAAGTAAGCGTAGCATTCTTTCTGCTCTGTACCGCGCTGTTTGCGGTACCAGGCCCGATTTTTGAGATAATCGTCTAACTGCTGGGCTGCTCGGTTCATTTGGGCAATGAAGCCTTCGTCTTCTGCCATTTCTTGCAGTCGCTCTTGAGATATGGTTCCGAGCATCAGCACTGGGTTTTGGTTGCTGGAGTCCCAGAGGTCTCGATCGAGGCGGCGGAAAAGGTCTTTGGTATCAACGTTCCAGTCCCAGTGCAAGTTGTAAGCAAGCTTGCGTAGCGGTTCGAGGATTGCTGGTAGGGACGGGGAAACGTTAAATGTGCGAATCGGCTGCATAGACAACTTATATATTTCAGGGTAGGGATATTTTCGTCTGTCTTTGGGTACAAGTCCGTCATTCTGCACACTATTTTAATTTTTAAGGAGCGGGGGGCGATCGCGATCGACCATCATTAAGCACACGAAGCCGTGCTCTGTCCCTAACCTAGCTAAGCTTTTAACTGCGGTGGCGGGATTTAGGACTTGATGCCCCTGAGCTGACAATTTCTCAAGTTAAAGCGCTGGATCACGCTTTGGGCAACAATCTTAACGAATTGCCCGACAACTTAGGCTCGCCGCAGCGCTTTAGCAGTGATGATGTTGGGGGTGTAGCGGAGGAAAATAAGTCGCGAGACTAAGATTCGCGGTCAAGAACCATAACTAATAACTAATGACTCATTAAGCAATTTTTACTTTACTCAACAGAGAATTTACCAACAGTTTGCTAGCATCGCCAGCCGAGAGGGCAGGGCTGAAATAATAACCCTGAATTTCTTGACAGTGGAGTTCGCGCAAACACTCCAACTGCTCTTTAGTTTCTACTCCTTCTGCTACTACGCTCAAGTTCAAATCTCGCCCCAGCGTCGCTACAGCCTTGGCGATCGCCCGTTCGCACGGATCAGTCGTCAGTCCGCTGACAAAGGATTTATCTATTTTTAAGATATTCAAGGGAAACTTTTTGAGATAATTTAGAGAACAATAACCCGTGCCGAAATCGTCCAGCGCAATTTGCACTCCCATATTCTGCAACTCCCGGAGAACTTTTGTGGTATAATCCACATCTTGCATGGCTGTAGTCTCGGTAATTTCTAACTCTAAATAGTTGGGTGCTAAACCGCTTTTTTCCAAGCACTTAGCTACCATTTGTACTAAATTAAATTGCTGGAACTGCCGAGCCGAAACGTTGACTGCTACCCGCAAATCTGGCTGCAAAGCATCCTGCCAAGCTTTATTTTGAGTGCAGGCTGTTTGCAGCACCCATTCCCCTATAGCTACAATTAATCCGTTATCTTCGGCGATCGGAATAAATGTAGCGGGAGTAACTAAACCTAATTGTGGATGTTGCCAGCGCAGCAGGGCTTCCATGCCCTGAATTTTCCAAGTAGTAATGTTGACTTTTGGCTGGTAGAAAACCTCAAATTCTCCCTGTTCTAAAGCCTCGTGCAGCCTCTGTTCTATAGTTAGTAAATGGCTGCCTTGGGGATTAATTGTTGAAGTATATAACTGATAGTTATTTCTTCCCATTTCTTTAGCGCGGTACAAGGCGGCATCGGCATTTTTGACTAAAGTTTCGGCATCTTCACCATCATCTGGATAAAGGGCAATGCCGATGCTGCTGCTAACATGAAACGGTTGTCCTTCTAGTTTAAATGCTGGCTTTAAATTGTTGAGTATTCTTTGAGCTGTTTTAACTGCATCTTCTAAGCAATTGATATCGGGAAGCAGTATGGTAAATTCGTCGCCTCCCCAGCGGGCAACCGTATCAGTCGATCGCAAAGTGTCGCTGATGCGTCCGGCAAAACATTCTAACAGGCGATCGCCCGCAGCATGACCTAGTGTATCATTAATCTTTTTGAACCTGTCCAAGTCTAAAAACATCACAGCTAACATTTTTTTGGTTTGTTTAGCTTGTTTTAAGGACGCCAGCAGCCGCTCGTTAAAAAGTATCCGGTTCGGTAAACCGGTGAGTTGGTCGTAAACAGCTTGATAGCGAATAATTTCTTCAGCTTGCTTGCGCTGAGTAATGTCCATCATCGTGCCGAGTGCCCGTACTGCTTTGCCACTTTCATTGCGGATGATGTAGCCCCGATCGAGCACAAAAACATATCCCCCGTCTGCACGGTGAAAGCTGTATTCTTCCGACCAACATTGAGCGTCTGAGTTCATTGCTTCGGTGAAGCTTAACATCACTCTTTCCCGTTCTTCGGGATGAATATTTAGCCACCACGATTCTAATTCTATCGTTTGACTTTCGTTGAGTTTGTATCCAAAAACTTTTTCAAACTCTTTACTCAACCAATACTCATTTTTTAACAAATCAAAATCCCATACGGCATCATTTGTCGCCCTCGTCAGCAGGTGAAAGCGTTCTTCGCTTTTGCGTAGTTTTTCTTCGGATTGCACCCGTTCCGTTACATCCCGAAAACTGAATACTCGACCCGTAATTTTGCCTCCCGTGCGCTGCGGCAACGAGTAGCGCTCCAAGATTCTGCCATCTGTAAACTCGATGATATCGTAACTTTCTGCTTCGGGGCGATCGGACAATTCTTTAGCACGGTTGAGAAATATTGCCGGGTATTTTAACTGGTTGATTCCGAACTCCCAAATTTGCTTGTTATCTCTCGAATCGAGCAGGAAATCCGGCAACTGCCACATTTCGGCAAACTTGCGGTTAAAAGTGAGAACTTTTCCTACACTATCAACCGCCAGAATGCCGTCAGCAGTAGATTCAATGGTTGCTTGAAGCAGCGAAAGAGATGTTTCTAGTTCTAACTCTGCTAATTTGCGATCGCTGATGTCAAAAGCTGTGATTAATATTGACGCTTTTCTCTCAAATTTAATAATATCTACAGTTGCTTCTA
This sequence comes from Microcoleus sp. S13C4, assembly GCF_036700865.1. Classification (NCBI taxonomy): domain Bacteria; kingdom Bacillati; phylum Cyanobacteriota; class Cyanophyceae; order Oscillatoriales; family Microcoleaceae; genus Microcoleus; species Microcoleus sp. S13C4. Next base: position 73,450 of record NZ_JAUBPS010000009.1, on the reverse strand, counting down.
TCCAGCGCATTTCTCCGGTTTTCGTGACTATTATTAATTCATATTTTGAGCCTGCACTTGAGCGCGCTTGCCGGGAGATACCCCATTTTTTAACTATTTCTAGAAAATCTCGATGAATTAAGTCGTATAAATCCAATGCTAGCAATTCTTCGCGAGTATATCCTGTCAGAGCTTCTGTCTGAGCATTGACATAGCGCAACTGTTGGCGGTGATAGATAAATGCCACAGCATTAACAGTTTCTATCAGTTGCCGAAACTTTTTTTCACTGCGCCGCAAATTTCTTTCCGCCCGCTTGCTATCGGTAATATCTTGTGCTATGTACAACTGACCGCTGACCTTGCCTTTGCCGTCGCGAATAATTGAAATAGAAAGCAGTACAATTATTTTTTTTCGCTGTTTGGAAAGGTAGACTTTTTCGACGTTGCGGACAGAACCTTCCGCTGTTAAATTTACTACTTCTAACTCGGGCGCAGGTGATTCAGTTTTCTTAAAAATTCCGGCTATGGGTTTACCTAACAACTCTTTTTTAGAGTATCCCAAAAGTTGACAGGTAGCTTGGTTTAACGACAGGATATGACCGCCTGGGGTGGTAGCAATTATCGAGACGTTCATTTCCTCGCAAATATCGAGGGCATATTCGGCAGTTTGCTGCAAATCTTGGGTCATTTGGGCAATAGTATCCCAGATATCCTGTTCTTTTTTTGGATACAACACTTTTTCTCCTTCTGGTAACTTGTTCTTCACTGTTTCAGACTTGGCTTTGATTAACCCCATCATCTTAGATAAGCTATTTACTGTTTTACCCCGGATCACTAATGAGATTACTACACAAATAAAAACTAGATAATGACCGATTATGGCTAACCTAAGAGTAGTTTCTTTTCGCGGAGTATCCTGAGATGGTATATAATTGTAAATCGGTAAATTTACGGGTTCAATTGGGGATAACTTATCCCAAAATAATGAGGCTCTTATAGAAGTAAGGGGGCGAGATGCCAAGCGCAAATAGCTATGTTTCTGAGACAGAATCAAAATCCCTTCTACAGGGGGAGGGCCATGTCCATCTGCTAGACTTGTCGATAATATTTTTGGATTTATGCCACATTCCACACCAAAAATAGCCACCGCTAAATATCCCAATATTAATTGAAAAATTATTTTCATGTGCTCTATTTCCTAATCTTAAATAAAGCTTTTTAGCAATCATAAATCTCAAAAACTTTAGCCGAACTTGCTCTACCCTAGGAAAACCCAGCCACCCTTAATTTATGTGGATCTGTAAATATTTTTTGCCCAGCTAATAAGTTAGATTTATAACTAATTACCATTTTAATCTTAATTTAAAATATGTCATCAGCCATTTTGCCACAAATTATCCGCCATTATACCTATACATCGGCTGGGAGCGCTAAAATTAGATACTTCCGGCAAGAATGCGACCGGGATTTGTTAGAAAAATAAATAATTAGCCTAAAATCGATGCAGAGGTCCCCTAATTGAACCCATGAGTCAGACCATCCCAGAACTCCAAAAAGAAGTCCGCGCGCTGCAAGCAGAAGTTACCGCCCTGCAAGAGTCGCGGGAAAAACTTGGCGTACAGCGCTCTGAGTGCCGAGTGGCGGTCAGTTTTCCCAAAAATAATACTCCTGAAGCCATTGCTGAGTTCCACCAGCAAACTGCTGCTTTTGGGGAGCAGTGGTTGCAGCAAATCCAGGAAATTGACCGAGAGACTAAAAATATTGAAAAGCAACTGCAGCCAAAACAGGCTTTACTCAATTACAAACAAGGTGAACTAGACAAATTGCTGGCCGGACAGCACTGGCAAGAAGTAGAAAACCACGTTCAAACCGGGGAAAAACGCTTGCAAGCACAAGCTCGGAGAATCAATCAAGCAGCAGCGCAGCTAGAGGCAGAGATTCAAGCTTTAAAAGCACTGTACGATCAACTCAATCCCAGTTATTCCGAGTGGTTTCAACAACCAACTCAAATAGTTGAATTTTCGGCAAAAACTATTCCTTATGCTTTTCCCAGCAGCAGCGGCTTGATATTGGAAAACAAGGAGATTGAGTGGGACAAAAAGGAGTTTTGACTTGTGCATTTTGAATCCTGGATTAGTAGGATTTAATGTCGCGGTCGAATGACGCAATAAGCAATACACTTTCGACGGCGACATTCACAGGTTTTTACCTGCTTTATTAGGTAAATAAAAAACACAAAACAGCCTCTGCCGCAGCTAATGTGGAGTTTTTAGTTTCATTTTTTGAAACCCGTTTATTTTTCACTCTGGTATCAAGATAAAATCTAAAATCTAACAGTCCTAGACAGATAAACCGGGTTGTACGGAAAGACTTCATTGCAACCCTCCCTCCTGCTAAAAACCCGCTTGATGAGAGTGAGGAGTGCGTAAGCCCTGTCTAAAATCTCAAATAGACTTACTGATGAAACAATTGATTTGGATAGCGCTATTTATTCTGGTTGCGGTGGCGGCTGTGGGTTGGCGTTCTGACTCGTGGCAGCGGTTGTCGGCTGTACCGGAAGTTTCAATCGATCGCAATATCCACACTTCTCAAAACCCGTCTCCCTTACCGCTTCCTGCTGAAAAAAATGCTTTTTCTCTACCCCTAATTGACCCGTCCCGGTTGTGGAAACACGTTGAGACTTTAGCAGGAGAACGTGAGGAAGAAGGATCTCGCTCTTTTACTAGAGATTACATTTCTAAACAACTGCAAACATTAGGATTGTCTGCAGAGTTGCAGCGGTTCGATCGCGGAATCAACGTCTTCGCTGAGAGAAAAGGCACTGACTCAAACGCCGGGGCAATTTTAGTGGCAGCACACTACGATACTGTACCAAACTCCCCAGGCGCTGACGACAATGCGACGGGAGTGGCAGTAGTTTTAGAAGTAGCAAGATTGCTGGGTTCTCGCCCCACGCCGCGGACATTGCAAGTAGCATTTTTCGACAGGGAAGAACTCGGACTTTTAGGCAGTTTAGCATTTACAGGTAGCGACGCGCGGTTAAAAAATTTGCAGGGAGCGATCGTCCTAGATATGGTAGGTTATGCCTGCCACACGCCCGGATGCCAGCAATATCCCGAAGGATTGACAGCGCAACCTTTTCTAGAAGCATCGGGGGTAAAATCTCCCGATAAAGGCGAGTTTATCGCTGTGATTGGGGATGCGGAACATCCGCTGCTATTGAAAAGTTTTGCGGAGTCGGGAAAAGCCGATTTGCCTGCGGTGGTGGCGCTGCCGGTTCCCTTGAAAGGGTTGCTGACTCCTGATGTTTTACGCAGCGACCACGCGCCTTTCTGGTATAAAGGAATTGGTGCTGTGTTGGTGACAGATACTGCAAATTTGCGATCGCCTCACTATCACCAATCTAGCGATACATTAGCAACTATCGATCGACCTTTTTTCGCCGGTTCTGCTCAAATTGTTGTCAATGCCGTGGCTAAATTATTGGAAATTCGGTAATTGGTAATCGGTAATTGAGCATGAGGAATTGGCAATTGGGGATTGGGCATCGGGCATCGGGCATGGGGCATTGGGCATGATGACTGTTATTGATCCTGCCAACTGACTACTGCCAACTGCCAACTAATAACTAATGACTAATGACTAACAAAGAAAGTCTACAACGGCATTTACTGCAACTAGACAATCGAGGCTACAAAGCCTACAAAGACATTCAAGGTAACTACAACTTTTCTGAATTCACATTAATTATTGATTACGTGCAGGGAGATCCGTTTGCTTCTCCCAGTAAATTTAGAGTCAGAGTTCCGCCAAACATTGCTCAAATTCCCCGCGAACTTTTCAACTCTCACAGTCGAGAAATAGCCTTGCGAGATTACCTAACTCGCCAGTTTGACAAAGCCGCACACAGCATCAGCAGCAAACGCGGCACGGGGAAAAGTGGTATGATTGCAGTGACTCGCTGCGGACAAGAAGTTTTAGAGCGAACTTCCGCATTTATCATTTCCTCAAATACATCCGATCTTGAAGATTTAGGAGGAGTTGAACTGCGATTTGCCGTCGGACTTCCAGCGAGTGGACGTAGTATTTTAGGGCGACAAGCTGCTGAAATGCTGTGCAAAGATATTCCGCAAATTGTCAGCAAGTCTCTGAAGTATGCTAACTTAAATGCTGCTGAATGTCGCCGTCACGTTGAAACTGTAGAAGATGCTGAATGGCTGCGGCAGCAGTTAGCTCAAAATGGATTAGTTGCGTTTGTTGCTGACGGTTCTATTTTACCCCGCCGCAGCGGTGTTGACAACCGTCCTTTGTTAAATAATGCTGTGGCTTTTCAGTCGCCGCCGCCGTTAAAAGTTGAGTTTAATTGTCCGAATCGCGGTTTGATTTCCGGTATGGGTATTCCCGCTGGTCTTACTTTGATTGTTGGGGGTGGCTATCACGGCAAATCAACTTTACTCAGGGCGATAGAGTTGGGAGTTTACAACCGAATTCCGGGAGATGGTCGGGAATTTGTGGTGACTAATCCGGCGGCGGTAAAAATTAGATCGGAAGATGGCAGAAGTGTTGCAGGAGTTGATATTTCGCCTTTTATTAACCACTTGCCGCAAGGTAGAGATACTGCACAATTTTATACTGAAAATGCGAGCGGTAGCACGTCGCAAGCTGCTAATATTATTGAGGCCTTGGAAGTGGGGAGAAGGAAGTTCGGCAACGGATTATGTAACGGATTTAACGGATGTCAGTCCGATGGAAGTCGGAAGAAGGAAGAAGGAAGAGGGAATGAGGAACACGAGAGAAGGAAAAAGGAACAGGATTTAGTGCCTGTTTTATTGATTGATGAGGATACGGCGGCGACGAATTTTATGATTCGCGATCGCCGAATGCAGGAACTCATCGCTAAGTATAAGGAACCGATTACGCCGTTTATTGATAAAGTTAAACTGTTGTACGCAGATTGCGGCGTATCGACTATTTTAGTCATGGGGGGAAGCGGTGATTATTTTGATGTGGCGGATACTGTGATTGCAATGGAAAATTTTCAAGCAGATGATGTGACGGGAAAAGCTAAAGAAATTGCTATAAATTACTCGATTAGCCGTGCGGCTGAAGGGGGAGAAAATTTTGGTGAGATTACTCAAAGAGTGCCGATTCCTGCTAGTTTAGATCCGAGTCTGGGACGGCGAGATGTGCGGGTGAAGGTGCGCGATGTTGATGAATTGGCTTTCGGAACTGAGGAGATTGATTTGGGTGCTATTGAGCAAATTGTGGACAGCGGACAGTTAAGGGCGATCGCTGCGGCAATGGTTTATGCTAAGCAGCAATACATGGACGGAAAACGCACTTTGTCGGAAATCATAGATTTGGTGATGGCAGATATTGACGCGCAGGGGATGGATATTTTATCGCCTTTTCCTGAAGGGGATTTTGCCATGTTTCGACGGTTTGAATTGGCGGCGGTAATTAATCGGCTTCGCAGTTTGTCGGTTGTTGCCAAAAGGTAATAAAATTCTACCCATATAAATTGCTTTTTAGGCAGAGTGGGAGAGTGAGAAAAGTTTTATTCTGCCTAACAACTAATGACTAATGACTAACAACTAATGACTAATGACTAACAACTAATGACTAATGACTAATGACTAATGACTCACATTGAAGTATGACAGGCTATATAGGACAACTGACTGCTTTAAGCGATCGCCCGTATTTAGTATTAAGCAATCAAGGCGAGGTTTTACAGTTAGAGTTAAAACAGCAGCAACACGTATTGGGGCGCGATCGCACTCGTGCTGATTTAGCCATTCCCGAACCCTGGCGCGCAGTTTCCGGCGTTCACGCTGTTTTGCGCCAAATTGGGGATAATTACTGGATTTACGACGGTGACGGGCAGCGGCCGAGCACTAATGGCTTATTTGTCGATCGCACTCGCATCACTCCCAATGACGGTTATTGTCTGAAAAACGGCACAGAAATTAAAATCGGTCTCGATCCTCAAAATCAAGTTTTGCTGAGTTATTTTAATCCGCTGGCGAATCAGGTTGCTGTCCCTAGCAAGCAGTCAATTCTTCTTAAGAATCGGTCGGTTTTGTTGGGACGCGATCCAAACGCTTCGCTGCAATTAGATGCGCCGCTTGTTTCTAGACGCCACGCCACAATCGACCAAGACAGTCGCGGTAATTATATTTTGCGAGACCACAGCGTTAACGGGGTTTTTGTTAACGGTCAGCGCGTGACAAATTCTGTACAGTTGTCCGAGGGAGATGCAATTCGGATCGGCCCGTTTACTCTAACTTACCGCAGCGGTGAGTTGCAGATGCAAGACTCGGGCCATCAAATTCGTTTGGATGCTGACAGTCTGGTAATTCCGAAGCGTTTGGATAACATCACTTTGGCGATCGAACCGGGGCAGTTTGTGGCTTTAGTCGGCGGTAGCGGTGCGGGTAAATCTACTTTAATGCGGACGCTTTTAGGCATCGAAAAAACTACTAACGGCGCTGTGTTTCTCAACGGTGACAACCTGCGCCAAAACTTCAATATTTACCGCAATCAAATCGGTTATGTGCCTCAAGATGATATTGTACACGCAGAGTTTATTTGATGTTGACTCTGTGGTTGCAGAAGCGGAAAGATATTTTATGAATTACTGGCTGATGAAGTCGGAACCGGATGTTTACAGTATTGCGGATTTGAAGCACGATCGCACTTGCATTTGGGATGGCGTTCGCAACTATCAAGCTCGCAATTTTATGCGACAAATGAGTCGGGGAGACTTAGTATTTTTTTACCATTCTAATACTAAAATACCCGGAATTGTCGGCTTAGTCCGCGTGGTGGAAACTGGGATTGTTGACCCTACTCAGTTCGACATAAAAAGCGAGTATTATGATCCTAAATCGCAGTTTGATGCACCTCGATGGCAAACGGTAAAAGTGGAGTTTGTTGAAGAATTTACTAAGTTAATATCTTTGGGTAAACTTAAACAAAAGTTTAGCAGTGATGAGATTTGGCTGGTGAGAAAAGGCAATCGGTTATCGGTGATGCCGGTGTCTGAAAGTGCTGCTGAGAAGATTTTGAATATGAAATAACTCTAGCTAAGTATGGTGCGTCATCAGAGCGTTATTTCGTCAAATATTTAGAAGCTTAAAGCTGACGCACCATACAATTATTGACTAAAGACCGGCCGCACAAACAGCCGCACCAATTAACCCTACATTGTCATTCAAAACCAATCGAACCGGCATCATTTCTAACAGCGAATCCATCCGGCCTTTGTGCGTAAAAGCTCGCATAAAACCCCCTTCTAGCATCAGGGGCAAAATCTTAGCAGCGATGCCGCCGGCTATGTACAAACCGCCATAAGGTAGAAGTGACACAGCCATATTTCCTGCCACTGCACCGTAAGCTTCTACAAACATTTGCATTGTTTGTTCGGAAAGCCGATCGCACTTTTTGAGAGCCGCCTGTGCAATTGTTGCCCCCGGATCGACACTCTTTTCGCTTTTACCGATTTCTGACTCCCATTTTTTGATAACTTCCCCTATCTCCGGCGATTCAGGAGCAAACTTTCTGTCCCGCAAAAACTGGTAAATTGAAACAATCCCTTGTCCCGAAACTACACGCTCGATCGATATTCTTTGAATGTCGTGTTTTGCTAACAAATATTTCAGCAATTCAAACTCCAACTCCGAACGAGGAGCAAAGTCACCGTGCCCCCCTTCCGAAGAAAAAACCCTGATGCCATTTGCTTCGGGAATTCCAAAACAATTTCCCAAACCAGTACCCGCACCAATCACAGCAATTGGATCGTGTTGACGGGGTTTTCCTACTTGCAAAATGTGCAAGTCTTTAGCATCCAAACCCCACACGCCATAGCCAACCGCAACAAAATCATTAATTAAACTGACGCGGGATATTTTTAATTCTTGTTCCAGACGCTTCGCATCCAGCACCCAAGGCAAATTAGTCAGTTTTGCAGTGTTGTTAACCACCGGTCCTGCGATCGCAAAACAAGCTTTTTCTGGCACAACCGGCCCATTCAACTTACTAGCAGCTTCCCTCAAAAACTGCTGCACCATCGGCACTAAATCGGGAAACTCCCCGCTCGGGTAGCGAAACTCGTAAACAGGGTTCATTTCACCGTTAACACTCCTTTCCACCAAGCGTAAAATCGTCTTTGTTCCGCCAATATCGCCAGCTAATAATAATGCCATAAATCTCCTATTCAACCAAACATAACATTCCTAATTTAAACACCCACAGTATTAATTGCCAACCAAGCCCGCAGCACCTCAGCCACAGTCCAAGCTTGAGCCGTGCAGCCCCGAGGCGAGTGAGGGGCGTCGCCCTCAAAAATTTCGGCCAGACTGCCAACTCCGCTGGCTCTTATATGATGTGCCATCGGTTCGAGGAATTCGCTCGCTTGTGCTGGGTTTTTGTATACGTGTAAGTGCGCCAAGACAAACGGGCCAATCAGCCAGCCCCAAACTGTGCCCTGATGGTAGGCGCTGTCGCGCTGCAATTGGTCGCCTCCGTATGCGCCGCGATACTGGGGGTGCTGGGGCGAGAGGCTGCGGAGGCCGACAGAAGTAAGAAGCTGCTGGGCGCAGGCGTCCACCACGCCGCGCTGCTGGATGGGCGTCAGTAACGGTGTATAGCGGGTTTCCTGGCGCATCCCCGCTGACAACGAGTTGGTCGAGTGAGGAGGAATCGAGTCTAGGGGCAGGGATACGGCGAATATTTGGTTGGGCCTCAGGGAGCTATCGTGTCCGTCTGGGCCGTCGAGAACGTCGTAACAGTAACCAGTTGAGGCGTTCCAGAAGCGGGGGAATCCGGCGGCTGTTCGATCGCCCAATTGCTGGTATTCATTGTGAGGCTTGCCCAATTTTCGAGCAAAACTTGCCATAGCTTGTATAGCATTGTACCAAAGGGCGCTGAGTTCGATCGGCTTACCAATCCGGGGCGTCACCACCCAATCGCCGATTTTCGCGTCCATCCAAGTCAGTTGCACGCCGGTTTCGCCCGCGTAGATTAAACCGTCATCGGGATCGAGGCGGATGTTATACCGAGTTCCCTGTATGTGCCAATCCACAATCTCACATAAAGTAGGCCAGAGTTCGCTCAAAAGTTCCTCGTCCCCCGTGGCATCGATATAAGCGCGAATTGCCTCAAAGTACCACAGAGTCGCGTCTGCGGTGTTGTATTCCGGTGCGCCGCCGGCATCGGGAAAGCGGTTCGGCAGCATCCCCCGATCGACATACCGCGCAAATGTCCGCAAAATTGATCGCGCAATTTCCCATCGCCCGGTACAGATTGTGAGACCCGGCAGGGCGATCGTCGTGTCGCGCCCCCAGTCGCTGAACCAGGGATATCCGGCGATGATCGTTTTGCCTTCGAGTTCCTCCGGTAGCGAGCGGCTGACGATAAATTGGTCGGCGGCGAGCACTAAGTGATTGATCCAGTCGGGAGATTCGCTCACTTTCACTTTTGACCAGTTTTGCAGCAGTTGTTGGTCATAAGTGTGGCGCGATTCTAAAGCTGTACCGCCGTTGAGTTCGGTATTTTTCTCGGTGCTGGCTATCAATGTGAGAGAACTTCCCGGTGCGATCGTCATGTGAAAAGTCGCCGCGTGCAAGTGATCCTCGCAGCAATCCAATCCGCGCCGCTTTTCGGCTGCTAGGTCAAATCCGTAATGCCAATTGTATAAAGGCGTAGAAACTCGAAAATTCGCCTCTGGTTCGGCATCCGTCAGCAGGTACAGGGGTACAGACTTGGGAAATGCAGTCACGCAAACCCCGCGTTCTAAGGTCTGTAGGCTCATCTGCCAGTCGCCGACGCTCGTCGTGTGGTGGTAGTCGCGGTAGTTGACTAGGGCTTTGACAGCGAGAGCGATCGGTTGTGAGGCGCGGTGCAAGCGGTATTGAATATATGTTGTGTTAGCACCTTGCTGCATCCAAATCCGCTTTTCCAGGATAGCGTCGGCGAGAGCAAACCTCCAAACAGGCGTCGTGCCTTCTAGGTGAAAGCTTTCGATGTATTTGTAGCCGTGGGGTTCCATCGTCGCGTCAGCCCAGCGGTTTGTATAAAGCGGATAGGCGCGATCGTGATACACAGCCGTCTCGTCCAGCTTGGCGAGCATCAAAGTGCGTCCCAGCGGGGGTTTGAGGGCGGCTACCAGCAAGCCGTGATAGCGGCGGGTGAGGAGATTTGCGATCGTCCCGCTAGCGTAACCGCCGATCCCGTTGGTGACCAACCACTCCCGAGACTCCGCCGAGTCGAGATTGCAGCAGATTTCCCGTCCAAAAGCCATAACCATAAAATCTACACTCGCGCTGATTTTTGACCTACCTTTAGGTAGATTTTCGACATAATATCAACCAGAAATATTAACGCTTCCAGGCCGTTAATTTGGCGATCGCCCCCGTGCCGATTCCTGCTCTAATTTAGACATAACTAACCGCTACTTTTGCGGATTACACGATTTTAGCCTTTGATGCCTCTGTCTAAAGTTAGTTGTTTGTTATATTAAGTAATATTACCGTCTAAACAGGCGCTGAACGTTAAGGGCAAAGCATTTGATAGCGCGTCGGGCGATCGAACTACCAACCTATTTTATAAGGAGAACAGCTCAAAGTGAAGATAGGAGCAAATTACCTCGGCAATAACCAATGTGAATTTACCGTTTGGGCGCCCACCCTCAAACAAATCGCAGTCCAAATTGTTTCCCCAAAAAAACGCCTGATACCCCTGCAACAATCGGCAGAAGGTTATTGGCAAACCACAGCTACAGACATCGAACCAGGAACCCTTTACACTTACCAAATTGAAGGAAAAACCGACCGACCAGACCCAGCCTCAAAATATCAACCCCAAGGCGTACACGCTCCGTCGCAAGTAATAGATGAAAATATTTTTACTTGGAGTGACACAAATTGGCAAGGCGTGCCGCTAGCCGAAATGATTATTTACGAACTCCACGTCGGCACATTCACCCAAGCCGGAACATTTGAAGCAATAATTCCCCAGCTCAACCGACTCAAAGAACTGGGAATCAACGCCATCGAAATAATGCCAGTAGCCCAATTCCCTGGCGAGCGAAACTGGGGATATGACGGCGTATATCCCTACGCCGTTCAAAACTCATACGGCGGCCCCGAAGGCTTCAAAACACTCGTCAACGCTTGCCACGAACACGGCATTTCAGTAATTCTCGATGTAGTGTATAACCACCTAGGCCCCGAAGGAAATTATCTCAGGGACTTCGGCCCCTACTTTACCTCAAAATACGGCTCAGTTTGGGGAGACCCCCTCAACTTCGACGACGCATACAGTGACGGAGTGCGGAACTACTTTATTGAAAACGCCCTCTACTGGTTTCGAGACTATCACATTGATGCCCTGAGATTAGATGCAATTCAAGCAATATTTGAAGTAGGTGCAAGACCTTTTTTACAAGAACTATCCGAGGCCACAGCCGATATTTCCCAAGAATTAGGACGGCAACTTTACTTAATAGCCGAAAGTGACTTAAATGATGTCCGCACTATACGTCCCAAAGAACTCGGTGGCTTCGGACTAGACGCCCAATGGTGCGATGATTTCCACCACGCACTGCACGCCTTGCTCACCGGAGAAGACGACCGATATTACCAAGATTTCGGCAAGTGCGAACACTTAGAAAAAGCCTTCAAAGAAAGCTTTGTTTACTCCGGTCAGTACGCCCCCCACAGAAAGCGGAGACACGGCAATTCTGTTAAGGATGAACCGGGTCATAAATTTCTGGTGTTTGCCCAAACCCACGACCAAATCGGCAACCGCATTTTGGGAGACAGACTATCCAAAATAGTTGACTTGGAAGGATTGAAACTAGCAGCCGGCACCGTCTTAATTTCTCCCTACATTCCCTTCTTTTTTATGGGAGAAGAATACGGAGAAGAAACACCGTTTTTTTACTTCGTTTCCCACTCGGACGAAAACTTAATTGAAGCTATCCGCAAAGATAAACAACAAGAATTTAAAATCTTTGAAGGCCGAGGCGAGTTTCAAGACCCCCAGAGTCCTGAGACTTTCAATAAGTGTAAGTTAAACTGGGAAAAACAAGCCGAAGGCAAACACAAAATCCTCTGGGAATGGCATCAACATTTGATTCAACTGCGGCGGACAATACCGGCCCTTAAAAAACTGGACAAAAACAATCTAGAAGTGTCCAGCATTGAAGCCGAAAAAATCTTATTTCTACGTCGGTGGACAGATGACAGCCAGATATTCTGCATTCTAAACTTCAACAGGCAAGAGGTCGCTTTTACGGCTGCACTTCCCCAAGGTAACTGGAACAAAATTTTAGACTCTGCTGATGAAAAATGGATGGGTTCAGGTTCTAGCTTGCCTGAAAAGATAAATTCAGAGCAAAAATTGACCGTTAAACCGCAGAGTTTCGCACTCTATGAATTACAGTAATTAAAACGGGAAGCAGAGCCTCAAATACAGGCGTTCCCAGGCAGAGCCTAGGAACAAGAAATGGGAGGCAGAACCTCTCTCGTTCCCCGGCTCTGCCCCTTGGTGACAACTTAAGACTGAAACCATTGATAAATCTCGCTTGTAGCTAAGTCTAGATCCCCCTAAATCCCCCTTAAGAAGGGGGACTTTGAGAAGACTCTTGTCCCCCCCTTCTTAAGGGGGGCTAGGGGGGATCTAACCTTAATACTCAAACAGCAGTCTGTGATTGGGTTTGACGTTAAGTTGTCACCCATCCTCCGCCGGGGAATGCAGTCGAGGAGGCTCTGCCTCATATATTAAAAAAGAAAACCCTAAAAAACCTGGAGTAAAATTAACATGATGAGAATTCCCACAACAACTTATCGGATTCAATTTCATGGAGGTTTTAACTTTGAAGCCGCCAAACAAATCCTTAGCTATCTGGAAGATTTAGGAATTACCGACCTTTACGCTTCACCAATCTTTAAAGCCAGAAAAGGCAGCTCTCACGGATACGATGTCGTTGACTCAAATCAGCTCAATCCCGAATTGGGAACATCAGAAAATTTTGAAGCCCTCACCTACGAAGTCAAGAAACGGAACATGGGATGGCTGCAAGATATTGTCCCAAACCACATGGCTTACGACACTCAAAACTTGCTGCTGTTAGACGTATTGGAACACGGGCCGGATTCCGACTATTTCGATTACTTCGATATTGAATGGAATCATGCTTACGAACATCTCAGAGGTCGAGTGCTGGCTCCGCTGCTGGGCAATTTTTATGGAGAGTGTCTGGAAAATGGCGAGATTCAACTCAAATACAGCGAAATTGGGCTGACAATCAATTATTATAGCTTACAATTGCCAGTAAGAATTGAATCTTATGCTAAATTTATCAGTCATAATTTGGGCCATTTAGCCAGGGAATTAGGCAGACGCCATCCAGATTTTATCAAGTTTTTGGGAATTCTTTATTTGATTAAAAATACACCTTCAGAAACTAAAGGTAAAACCCGATACGATCAGATAGCTTTTGTCAAAGGACTGCTGTGGGAACTCTACAATCAAAATCCCCTTGTGCAGGAATTTATCGATGAAAACATCAATTTTTTTAACGGAGAAAAGGGCAATGCCGAAAGCTTTAATCTGCTAGACGATTTGCTTTCCGAGCAGTTTTACCGTCTGGCTTTCTGGAAAGTGGGGGCCGAAGAAATTAACTACCGAAGGTTTTTTACAGTCAACGAACTTATTTCGGTAAAAGTTGAAGAGATTAAAGTTTTTCACAAAAACCATGCTCTGATATTCGACATGGTTGATGAGGGAAAGTTTACCGGATTGAGAATTGACCACATCGACGGACTGTACGACCCCACAGAATATTTGAAACGACTCCGGGAGAAAATCGGAGACACTTATATTACGGTTGAAAAAATTCTGGAACACGAAGAAGATTTGCCGTCATATTGGCCGATTGAGGGAACTAGCGGCTACGACTTTTTGAATTACGTAAACGGCGTTTTCTGTCGGTGCGATCGCGAGCAGCAATTTAGCGAAATCTATCAGAGATTTACTCGCTTAAATGTTCCCTATGAACAGTTATTTTTAGACAAAAAAGGGCTGATTGTTGAGAAAAACTTGGCGGGAGATGTAGACAATCTAGCTCAACTTTTGAAGAATATATCGGGTCAATCCAGACAGGGAAACGACTTTACTCGTCCCGGTTTGGAAAAAGCATTGGCGGCTGTATTGACGATTTTTCCAGTCTACCGAACTTACATCAATCAAGATGGTTTGAGAGAGTCCGATCGCACTTACGTAAAATATGCGATCGCTCACGCGAAAGAACAAGTACCGCGACTTCTCAAGGAACTTAAATTTATCGAAACTGTCCTGTTGCTGGAAGAAGAAGAAACCCTAACAACCGAACAAAAAGAGCAGCGTCGGCACTTTGTAATGAAACTCCAGCAGTTGACCGGGCCTTTGATGGCCAAAGGCGTTGAAGACACCCTTTTATACGTCTACTATCGGCTTTTATCCCTCAACGAAGTGGGAGGAAACCCCAGTCAATTCGGCGTGTCGTTGGTAGATTTTCACGAGTTCAACAAACAGCAGCAAGTCGCTTGGCCGCACAAAATGAATGCTACAGCTACCCACGATACCAAACGCGGCGAAGATGTGCGAGCTCGAATTAACGTTTTGTCCGAAATTCCCGATGAATGGGAACAGCAAGTCAAGTCTTGGAGAGAGCTAAACTCTTCTAAGAAAGTCAACTTTGTGAATCGAATGGTTCCCAATACTAACGACGAATACTTCTTGTACCAAACTTTGCTCGGCAGTTTTCCCTTTGAGGGAATTGAAAATACTGATTATGTCGATCGCCTGAAAGATTATGTCATTAAAGCTGTCCGTGAAGCCAAAGTTTATACGGCTTGGCTGAGGCCGGATAACGACTACGAAGCTGGTTTTATGACCTTTGTCGATAGCGTTCTCGAACCTTCGGAACAAAATCAGTTTCTCAACAAATTTACACCTTTCTGGAAAAAAGTAGCTAATTACGGAATTTTCAATTCTTTATCTCAAACACTCCTGAAAATCACTGCTCCGGGCGTTCCCGACATTTATCAAGGGACGGAATTCTGGGATTTAAGCCACGTCGATCCGGATAACCGCCGTCCCGTTGATTTTGACCGCAGAATCGAGGTTTTGCGGGAAATTAAAGAGCAAGCTCAGACGGATATTTTGCAACTGGTTAAAGATTTGATTGCGACGCGGGAAGACGCGAGAATTAAGTTGTTTTTGACGGCAAGAGCTCTAGAAGCGAGAAAAAAATACTTGGAAGTTTTTCAATCAGGCGATTATCTGCCTCTGCAAGCAGTTGGCACGTTTAAAGATAATGTTGTTGCCTTTGCCAGAAGCTTTGGAGAGACTACCGTTATTGTCATTGCTCCCCGGTTTTTGACGGGAATTGTCAAACCCGAAGAAATGCCGCTCGGCAAACAAGTCTGGAAAGATACTAATTTGAAATTATCCGAGCAAATGCCGTCGGTTTGGAAAGATGCAATTACAAATCAGGCGGTAGAAAGTAACGGTACGTTGGCAATTGGTGAAGCTCTGAGTTACTTTCCGGCAGCTCTGCTGATCGGTGAAAGATAGCAATTAAAAGCTGGAAAATTCTCGAATAACCCGAGATTCCCAGCAGCCGGACTTGAGGCTCTCCCTAAATATATTCCTTCCCAGGCACAGTCTGGAAGTAAACCGATAGGGGCACGGCAATGCCGTGTCCCTTTTCAGAATTGATATTAAACCTGATTTGAAGTCAAAAAACCGATCGCCCCTACCAACCAAACAAAATTTATACAACAAAGACGGCAAATACAACACAACGTATACGGTTTGCCACAATACCCGAATCGATCGCACACCGTACATTGGGAAGAGTAAAGAAAAGCAAAGCAGTCAACAACTGTAGCGGTGCAAGCCTCACGGATGCAACCGTCCCCCCAGAGGTTCGGTAAATACCCCTTCATCGCAAGGTCTACCGCCCGCAGTATAGAGATCAGCACCCTATCGAAGACTGTATTAAAGCAGGACTCACTACCCGTAAACCGCGAGGTAAAATCGCAGTCCTGAATAACCAGACTATCGCACAGATAAAACACCAAAATTTTGTAGAGATTGGAGCCGGAACACCCCTATGGGAAAAGTAGTTGGAATTGACTTAGGTACGACAAACTCCTGCGTCGCAGTTATGGAAGGCGGCAAACCCACCGTCATAGCCAACGCCGAAGGGGGTCGCACCACACCTTCCGTAGTAGCATACGCTAAAAATGGCGATCAACTTGTCGGACAAATCGCCAAGCGTCAAGCCGTGATGAACGCCGAAAACACCTTTTACTCAGTAAAACGGTTTATCGGGCGTCGGGTTGATGAAGTAACCCACGAAACCACTGAAGTTTCCTATAAAGTCCTCAAAGTCGGCAACAGCCTCAAACTAGACTGTCCCGCCCGTGGCAAGCAATTTGCCCCAGAAGAAATTTCTGCACAAGTTCTCCGCAAACTCGTAGAAGACGCCAGCAAATACCTCGGTGAAACAGTTACCCAAGCGGTAATTACTGTTCCCGCTTACTTCAACGACTCCCAGCGCCAAGCTACCAAAGACGCGGGAAAAATTGCTGGTATTGAAGTGCTGCGGATTATTAACGAACCTACAGCTGCAGCTTTAGCTTATGGGTTAGATAAAAAGAGCAACGAAACCATCCTCGTATTTGACTTAGGTGGCGGTACTTTCGACGTATCTATTCTCGAAGTAGGCGACGGCGTGTTTGAAGTGCTGGCAACTTCTGGAGACACTCACCTCGGCGGTGACGATTTTGATAAAAAAATTGTTGATTTCATCGCTAACGAATTCCAAAGAGCTGAAGGAATTGACCTCCGTAAAGACAAACAAGCACTGCAACGCCTGACAGAAGCAGCAGAAAAAGCCAAGATTGAACTTTCGAGCGTTACCCAAGCAGAAATCAACCTGCCGTTTATTACCGCGACTCAAGACGGGCCAAAACACTTGGACACGACTTTGACGCGGGGCAAGTTTGAAGAACTGTGCTCGGATTTGATCGATCGCTCTCGCATCCCCGTAGAAAATGCGATCCGCGACGCCAAATTAGACAAATCTGCCATTAATGAAGTCGTCTTAGTTGGCGGTTCTACGCGGATTCCTGCGGTGCAAGAACTGGTCAAAAAACTTCTCGGCAAAGACCCCAACCAAACGGTAAACCCGGACGAAGTGGTCGCAGTCGGTGCAGCAATTCAAGCAGGCGTACTCTCTGGCGAAGTCAAAGATATCCTGTTGCTCGACGTTACTCCGCTGTCTCTCGGCGTCGAAACCTTGGGCGGCGTGATGACCAAAATCATTCCGCGCAACACCACTATTCCTACCAAGAAGTCGGAAACTTTCTCGACTGCTGTAGACGGCCAAACAAACGTGGAAATTCACGTTTTGCAAGGCGAACGGGAAATGGCGAATGATAACAAGGATTTGGGAACCTTCCGCTTAGATGGAGTTCCACCAGCCCCCCGTGGCGTACCTCAAATTGAAGTTACTTTCGATATCGATGCTAACGGTATTTTGAATGTAGCTGCCAAAGATAAAGGTACTGGCAAGGAGCAATCGATTAGCATTACTGGTGCTTCTACTTTGCCCAGCAATGAAGTCGAACGCATGGTGAAGGAAGCCGAATCGAATGCTTCTGCTGACAAGGAACGTCGCGAAAAGATCGATCGCAAAAACCAAGCTGATTCTCAAGCCTATCAAATCGAGAAGCAGTTGGCAGAATTGGGTGATAAAGTTCCCGCTGATGACAAAACTAAGATTGAAGGGTTACTTAAAGACTTGCGCGAGGCGATTAGCAGTGAAGATGACGATCGCATCAAAACCCTAACAACAGAGTTGCAGCAAGCATTCTACGCTGTCAGCAGCAACCTGTACCAGCAAGCAGGCGGCCCAACTGATGGCCCTGGCGGCCCCGGTGGCCCTGGTGGCTATGGAGACGGCGGCCCCACTGGCGGCGGCGACGACGTGATTGACGCCGACTTCACAGAAGGCAACAAATAAAAGGCTAAATTAAAAGCCCTCAGCTAGAAGCAAGAAACCCGGTTTTGAACAGAAACCGGGTTTCTGTGCATTCAAAAACCAACCAAAGCCGATCGCCCAAAATCAGTAAAAATCTGCTTCTGGCAGAGTGAAAAAACTTGAATATGCTTCAATAAATATCATAAACTAGCAGTAATATCGCAATCGAGAGCAATTAAATGTCACGTTCTCCTATACAAAATTCCTCCCCAAATACTCCCAGCCCATCTCATGTAGCATCCTTGCGCCGACTCCGCCGGATCAGCCATTTACTAGACAATGCAATTCCGATTCCCGGCACAAAATACCGCATCGGACTTGATCCGATATTGGGACTTATACCGGGCGGCGGCGATTTAATCAGTTCAATTTTTGCAGGATATGTTGTCTTCAAATCCGCTCAAATGGGAGTGCCTCAAGAGACTTTAGTAAAAATGGCAGCTAATATCGTATTTGATACAGTTGCTGGTACTGTACCGGTGGCAGGAGATTTGTTGGATGTTGCTTGGAAAGCTAATGTCAAAAATATAGAATTGCTGGATGCTCATTTAGGTTCCCCGGAACAAGGCAAAAAAGCCGATTGGCTCTTTGTGGCCGCGTTGCTGTTGGGTTTGATGTTAATTGTCGGAGGCGTGATTTTCTTGAGTGTGATGCTTTTTGGCTGGCTATTTCAAGTAATTACAGGGCGTTAATCTTGGGTTTGATGCTCAAGATAAATCACTTTCTTTGTATCATGTTAATAGCATATAATCGGTTAAGTATTTCTTAAAAATCATCTTTGAAGATGATTAATGGCAGAGAAAAACATCTGGGTTTAACTACCCGTAAGCTGCTTTGCTTTTTTTTCTACCTCACTAAAGAGCGAAAATCTCACATATCCGTACATTACGGACAGGGCGAGTGGAAACAAATCAACACTTTTTTTGCTGCAATACTTGAGAAAAATAATATCAGTATCACCTACCCAAAAACATCGGGTGGGCTCAATCTTCAATAAATACTAAAATGTGTCATGGTTTAAAAATTAAACCAAGCCCTACCAATAAAAGTTATGACCCCCTTACCAAGAAGAGATAGGTGGCAAAAATCAGACTTATTGAGCAGAGTCTATTGAATCACTTCCGAGACATCAAAGACCAGGCGGCATCTCACTTATGTCAAAAGTTAGATGTTACCGTTCCTCTGACCGAAATCGAGGTAAACCAGCACTCTTTTTATAGCTCAAATGTGTTTTATAATACAAAGTGCTCGCCCTCTCGGGATAAAAAAGTATATCTTAAGAGTATTGACAAATATTATTTAATGTGTATTTTAAATATTCTTTTAAATTAGGTATTGACCCGCTCGTCCTTGAGTCCGATATAGTGATATAATCCAGACTATAATATCAAATTGATATAAATGCTTGAACTATCAGCCCTGGGGCTGCTACAGTTGCAACCCATGCACGGCTATCGGCTAAAGCAAAAACTGGAGCTGTTTATGAGTAGTTGCATCAGCGTCAACTATGGAGCGATTTACCCCCTGCTGAAGCGCTTGGAAGAGCGAGGCCAGATTGCGACAATTGCCGAAGAAGCCGGAGATGCGGGCTGCCCGCGCAAAATCTACGGAATTACTGCCAAAGGGCGCGAACTCTGGCGGAAAAAAATGCTCGAACACCCTCAAGAAAGCTGGGTTAACAGTGGTTCCCGGTTCCAAATCAAGTTTTTCTTTTTTGGGGACTTAGAACCCGAAGAACGGATGAAATTGTTGGAACACCGCTTGCGAGCCTGTTACACCCGGCAAGACTACATCGAAAGCCTCAAGAGCGAATATCCACTAACCGATGACTATCAATTCGCCTCTCGCGATCGCTGCAAGTCAGTGCTGGCGTCAGAAATAGAGTGGTTAACCGAGCAACTAGCCAAGGAAAAAAGCGCGCTCGCCGGAGTGCGTGAGTCCCCAACCTCCCCTGAATCCGCCGACTCCCAGGGAAAAATCCTTATAACTCACCCACTCAGGTGAGTCATAAGAAGGATGTGTAATCTTCCCTGCCTATCGTAACTTTTGAGAAATAACAAAAAGCTTTCCTAAAAAGAATCACTCCCTGGCTGCTTTGCTAAGTGCGATCGGACTAAAGCCCTGCACATACCCCAACCTCATTAAAAAGGTACTTTCCCGATTCCATCCTGTTTAAAATCGCTTGTCCTTATTCCCCCATATTTGAGGGGGGCCCGGAAAATCAAATATTCCGCCCAAGTCTCCGTAAGTCAGAAGTTAAAAAAAATCTAAGTGGTGCTGCCAATGAGTTATTCTAAATCCCCAGAATCCGTCGTTGAAGCTGAAGAGCAAAAATCTCCCACACCGGAACTGCACCCAATCGATGCAGACAGCGGATCGGATGATTTTCCGCCTATTGCCGATCGCCCCCACCCTCCTGCTAAACCACGATCGCGCTGGCCCCTAATTGCCGCGATCGCGATCGCCACAGGCGCAGCAGGTTTCGGCTGGTACTCGTGGCAATCGGGTCATAATCGCGCACAGCAACCGGCAGCAGCAGCCCAACCCAAAGCCATACCAGTCAAGCTCGCAGCCGTAGAAACCAGCTCAGTCCAAGATGCCTCGGAATTTGTCAGCAGCTTAGAGGCCAAGCGTTCAGTAGAAATCAAACCCGAAGTAGAAGGGCTAGTCACTGAGATTTTTGTCAAATCCGGGGACTTCATAAACAAAGGGCAAGCCATCGCCCGCATGAAAAGCGACAGCGCCCAAGCTGACTTGAGGCAATCCCAAGCCAACCTGATCCGCGCTCAATCCCACTTAGCAGAATTGCAAGCAGGAACCAGGCCCGAAGAAATCGCCCAAGCTCAAGCCCAAGTCGCCCAAGCCCAAGCCAACCTAGCCCAACTGCGATCGGGCTCTCGGCCCGAAGAAATTGGTCAAGCCCAAGCCCGCGTTAGCCAGGCTGAAGCCGACCTCGCCGACGCTCAAACAGGTAGCCTCTTAGAAGACATCGCCCAAGCAAGAGCGCAAATAGAGGCAAGCACAGCCGAAGCCAAGTTAGCCAGCCAGCAGCTTGCCAGATATCAGGCATTGGCAAAAGAAGGTGCAGAATCCGCGAACACCCTCGAACAATACACCCAAAAAGAAGGCAGCGCCAAAGCCAACCTCCGAGAAGCTCAAAGACGTTTCCAGCAGCGGCAAAAAAACAGACAAGCCGAGATCGAGCGCCGGACAGCGGCCTTACAACAGCAGCGGCAAGCTTTGCGGCAATTGCAAAACGGTTCGCGCCCAGAGGAAATAGCCAAAGCCGAAGCAGAAGTCGCACAAGCCAAGAGCAGATTAGCGCAGTTAGCCAACGGCACTCGCCAAGAACAAGTCGATCAAGCTGAAGCGCAAGTTGCCGAGGCCACCGCTCAAGTGCGCGGCTTTGAAGTACAACTACAAGAAACTGCTGTCATCGCTCCCTTCGCGGGAGTCATCGGCGACATACCAGTGAAAGTGGGAGACTACTTGAAAAAAGGTGATGCGATCGCCACCCTAACTGAGAACCAATTGCTAGACTTGCGGTTATCAATTCCTTTGGAAAAGATGCCTCAATTACGCTTAGGGCTGCCAGTACAAATGCTCGACGCTCAAGGTAAGGCGATCGCCCAAGGTCAAATCAGTTTTATCTCCCCGAACGTCAGCGCCAATTCCCAAACAATTTTAGCTAAAGCCACCTTTCCCAACCCCAGTGGCGAACTGCTTAATCTCCAGTTTGTAAAAGCTAAAGTCATCTGGAAACAGAACCCGGGAATTTTAGTTCCCGTAACAGCAGTCACTCGCTTAGGTGGGGAAACTTTTGTCTTCACAGCTCAAAAGCCGGAACAGCCAAAACCTGGAATGCCACCTTTAGTAGCGCGGCAAAAGTCAGTGAAATTGGGAGCCATTGAGGGGAATAATTATCAAGTTATCGCAGGTTTGAAAGCCGGGGAAAAAATTGTTACCGCAGGCATCCTTAACCTGACAGACGGTGTTCCCATTATGGCTCAAGAGGAAGGGAAAGGAGCAGGGAACAAATTACCAGTAGAAAGCAAAAAATAAAGTGTGTTGTTGCGCTTGTGCACTCTTGATTCACCTCTTAAGAGCGCACAAGCTTAATACTATACCTTATGTGAAACTAATTGATTGCTCAGCTATTTAAAAAGGGGAAATTTTAATTGTTAACGTAAGTCTAATTAGGAATTAGGAATTATCAACTAACAACTACCCATTACCCAAATAATGTTTGCAGATTTCTTTATTAAACGACCAGTATTTGCTAGCGTCTGCGCCTTAATTATTATCTTGGTAGGCGCAATCAGCATTCCCAGCCTGCCTATCGAGCGCTTCCCCGACATCAGCCCTACCCAAATCAACGTCACAGCTAACTATAGCGGGGCGAGTGCTGAAATTGTCGAAAATGCAGTTACGAACATCCTAGAAAGGCAAATCAACGGC
This sequence comes from Microcoleus sp. S13C4, assembly GCF_036700865.1. Lineage (NCBI taxonomy): Bacteria > Bacillati > Cyanobacteriota > Cyanophyceae > Oscillatoriales > Microcoleaceae > Microcoleus > Microcoleus sp. S13C4. The sequence goes on along the minus strand of NZ_JAUBPS010000009.1, from coordinate 50,913 downwards.
GTTGAAGGACTAAAATATCTAACTTCCAGTAGTAGTAACGATGGCACTAGCACCATTACAGCTACATTTGATTCCTCGCGCAACAAAGATATTGCCGGCGTCGATGTTCAAAATCGGGTTGCAGTTGCTCAGCCACAACTACCAGATGCCGTACAACGCACAGGAGTTAGAGTTACCAAACAATCTACCAGTCTCCTATTAGCGATCGGTTTATTTACAGAAAATAAAGAATACGACACCATATTTTTAAGCAACTACGCTGACCTATATTTAGCAGATGCTTTAAAGCGGGTAAAAGGTGTTGGCGACGTGCGAATTTTTGGGGAAAGACGCTATGCAATGCGTTTATGGATAGATCCCAATAAATTAGCAGCTCGCCGTCTCACAATGCAAGATGTAACGAGGGCTCTCAACGAACAAAACTTGCAAGTGGGTGCTGGGAGAATTGGTCAAGAACCTGCTCCCCAGGGACAAATGTATCAAATTGACTTGCGTGCTGAAAGTCGCCTCAAAGAACCAGCAGAATTTGAAGAAATCGTCCTCAAAACAGAGACCAATGGAACGTTAGTTAAATTAAAAGATGTAGGTAGAGCAGAACTAGGGGCAGAGAATTACAGCTCATTTCTGCGATTTCGAGGCAATGATGCAGTAGGTTTAGGGATTTACCAACTGCCTGGAAGTAATGCTTTGAATGTGGCCCATGCCGTCAAAACTGAAATGGAAAAACTAGCGGTTGCTTTCCCTCCGGGCTTGATACATAGAGTAGCGCTGGACACGACTTTGTTTGTAGAAGAGTCGATGGCAGAAGTAGTCAAGACATTATTTGAAGCAGTCTTGCTAGTGGTGATAGTTATTTTTGTTTTCTTGCAAGACTGGCGCACAACTATTATTCCTATCATCGCAATTCCAGTGTCTTTGATTGGGACGTTTGCCTTTATCAAAGTTTTCGGATTTACGATTAACAGTTTATCTCTGTTTGGTCTGACATTAGCGACGGGATTAGTGGTTGATGACGCTATCATTGTAGTAGAAAATATTGACCGCCTGATCCGCCAAGGGATGAATGCCCGCGAAGCGGCTTTTGAGTCAATGCGGGAGCTTTTTAGCGCTGTAATTGCGACTTCTTTAGTGTTGATGGCAGTGTTCGTGCCAGTGGCATTTTTCCCCGGAACTACAGGAGCGCTTTATAAACAATTTGCGCTAACAATTGCTTTTTCAGTTCTGCTTTCTACCTTTATTGCTATTACTCTCACCCCCTCACTTTCAGCTATATTACTGCGTCGAGGACCGAAGTTTGGGGGCCCGCTAGGTTGGGTTTTTGACCGTTTTAATGGAGTTCTCAATTGGGTACAGCGGCAATATGGGAAATCCTTAATATTTCTCACAGGAATTAAGACTATTGTCACCCTCGTGTTCATCGGTTCTCTGGGAGTAACAGCTTGGCTTTATTTATCAGTGCCCACAGCGTTTATCCCGGAAGAAGACCAGGGATATTTTATGACAATTATTCAAGGGCCCCAAGGTGTTTCGCTGCAATACACTCAGAAAGTAATGGATCAAGTAGAAGCAGAAATCCTCAAACTTCCTGAAGTTGTCGGGACTTTTTCAGTGGGTGGATTTGGTTTTAGCGGTAGCACTTCTAATCAAGGCATTATATTTACAACACTTAAAGCCTGGGATGAACGTCACGGAGAAGATCAAACTGTACAAGCGATTATTGGTAAGTTGCGGGGTAAGTTTTTCGCAATTCCAGAAGCTAGAATTTTTCCTGTGAATCCGCCGGCTATTCAAGGTTTAGGTCAATTTGGGGGTTTCCAATTTCAATTGCAAGACCGCAAAGGTAACAGCGGTTTAGATGGCTTAGTCCAGACTATGGGCGGGATTTTGAAGCAGGCAAATCAGACACCGGGATTGCAAGCAGTATTTAGTACGTTTGCTGCGAATACGCCTCAGTTAATTGTGGAGGTTGACCGCAATCGAGCTAAGGCTCTCGATATTCCCATTAATGATGTTTTCAGTACGTTACAAACGGCTCTGGGTGCTCAGTATGTGAACGATTTTAACCTCCAACAGCGCAATTATCGGGTTTATGTTCAAGCGGATAAACAGTTTCGTGATAACCCTGAAGATATTGGGAAATTGTATGTGCGTTCTGGAAAGAATGAAATGGTTTCTTTGAGCAATTTGGTGAAGATCACTCCTGTGGTGGGAGCACAAACTGTTAACCACTACAATTTATATAGGTCAATTGAAATTACTGGCTCTCCGGCTCCGGGAGCGAGTTCTGGACAGGCGCTAAAATCGATGGAAAAGGTGTCGGCTCAAGTTTTGCCCTCGGGTTTTGGCTATGAATGGTCGGGGAGTTCTTTAGAAGAAATTGAATCGGGGGGTCAAGCACCGATTATTTTCGGTTTGGGGCTGATTTTTGTGTTTTTGGTGTTGGCGGCTCAGTACGAAAATTATGTCGATCCTTTCATTATTTTGCTATCGGTGCCTCTGGCGCTTTTGGGTGCACTTTTAGCTCAGTCGTTGCGGGGTTTGGCGAATGATGTTTATTGCCAGATTGGTTTGGTGATGTTGATTGGATTGGCGAGTAAAAATGCGATTTTAATCGTGGAGTTTGCGAACCAGTTGCGGGAGCGGGGATATCCAATTGCGAAGGCAGCAGTTGAAGCTGCTCAAGAGCGTTTACGACCGATTTTGATGACTTCTCTAGCTTTCATTTTGGGTATTGCTCCTTTGGTTAACCCGGAAGGTGCGGGGGCGGCGAGTCGTCGATCGCTAGGGAATGCGATCGCGGGGGGGATGGTTGTTTCTACTTTCTTGAGTTTGTTTATGGTGCCGGTTCTGTATGTGGTGGTTGTCTCGGCTCGCGATCGCTTTAAGAAGCGCGATCGCCCGCAAAATCCGCCCGAGGATGGCACAATTTTGAATGGGAAAACAACTCACCACGAGGAGATTGAACGCGATAAAGTATCGCCGTTGTAGTTGGTAAGTTGAAAAGGCGATCGTTTTGTGAGTCTCATTGGTGCGATCGCCCAAAACCCGCCAATCCCGCATCAAAACCCCCAAAGTCCCCAGATTAGTCCGGGGCTCAATTCTTCAATCCCAAATCCCAAATCCAAAATCCAAAATGGATTGACGGCGGCCCCCATCTGCGGCTACGCTTTGAAGTTAGAGGTTGCTTGCTTGTAGAGGAGGCAGCCCGCGTCGCCCAAAAATCTAGTTGCACTGCCCAAAGCTGCTCGTAACAGCAATGGACAGCTAACCGCCAAACTGGTACAAGCAGTCTGGAGGCTAACGGAGTATCTTAACATCCTCTGTAGCCGCCCTGCTATGTGTTGAACTGCGGGGCGGCTGGGTTTTTGGGTTTTCCTAGAAAACCCAAAACCAGGAGAACATATTATGTCACAGGAATTCGTGCCTGACGACAACAAGTCCGTTAGCGAAGCCCTCGAAGAGGCTCGCCCAAATGACGACTCAGCAGTATGCGAACAGGAAGTCGTGCTGTTAACGGTTGTCGGTTCGCCCAAGGGTGTCAGGGAAACAATACTCACTTTGTACCGACTGGGATTTGCCGAAGTCGGCGATTGGAGTCCCGTACAACGTGCGGCTAATCCGAAGCAGGTGATGAGCGTGCTGATCCGTAGATCGCGGGCTAACGGTACACCGCCGAGAAAATCTGGCCGGTAAGCTGCGTTGTCATTTTGATTGAAGCGAAGAATCTTCGTGGGGTGGGCGTCTCGCCCGCCCTAAAAATACAATTACTTACTGGGCGTTGATATTGGATTTTAGGCTAGAGGTAAGAGTTTGGCGATCATGGGCAACAATTTACTGCAAGCTTCTAGCAACGTCGCCGTAGTAGGTAAACCAGCAATAGTCCCTTTCAAAATTTTCATTGCCGTTTTCCCCGCCTTTTGCATTGTACTTTCTTGAGGATTTTTCCCTACTTCTGCCAAAGTTTTTACCTGTTCCAATGCTTCAGCTTTATCATCATCAGATAAATCAGTTTCAGCCTCGATCGCTGTTTGTAACTCAGTCAATAATTCTTTTATTCCCGGTTCATCTGGTTTAGGAGAATCAGATAATTGATTAATTGTATTGGCAACAGTACCGCTGATATCACCTAAACTTAAAGCTCCTGCACCGCTAGCGTTAACGGTTCCACCTGTAATTTCTATTTTGCGACTTTGGTCGATTTGGTCACTCATAGCTTTACTCTCTGATGTAGATTTAACTTCATTAATAAATTTAACATTAACAGGTTGCGGAGTCAACAGTTTTACCAATTCATTCAGATTTGAATTTTTAGTATATCCTGCTTTCACTAAGCCTTCAAAGACATGATTATAATATTTTTGAATGGCAATAATTTCATCTTTAGCTTTTAATTGCTCGGCTTGTATTTGAGCTTCTAGCCTTGCTTGATAAACTTCGTCCCAAATTTGCTCAACTTTACCCTTATCCGTTTCTTCGGGAACTTTGAGAGTCAGTAAAACATCGTTTTCTTTCTTCTCAATTCCTTGAATTGACTCCGGTGTAATGTCTGGAAATTCTTGCATTAACTTCTGAAAAGCGGCGGTAAAAGCTTCTGGGTTAAGCCCATCTTTGATCAGGATTTGCACGGTTTCCATAATCTTTTTATAGAGTTTCTCGAAATCCCCCGGTTCAAAACACTTGTTGATGTGGTGAGGGCGACGTTCGCGATCGCCAGTTCCCGGTTGGGGATATTCTAGAAGATAAACAAACCGACAGTTAACGCGATCGAGCTTTGTAGTAGCGTCAATGTTCCAAGCTTCCAAACAAGCACCTGTAAAATAAGCTTCTGTAAAATCTGTTGCTAAGGCTTGAGTTTCAGTCAGGTTTGCGAATTCCAAATTAGCTTGATGCAAAGTTGCTTCGCTGAGGTTAGCCTGCTTGAGATTAGCATAGCTGAGATTAACATCGCCGGTCAGGTTTGCTCCTTGGAGATTCGCACCAACATAGGATTTGTTGTAACCATTGCCAGTGACGAGTAATTTTCGGACGCGGGTATCAGCTAATATCGAATTACCGACTCGCGCGCGATCGAGTTTTTCTGTATTGCGGAAGCAAGTGCGAGTGAGATTGGCTGTTCTAAAATCTGTACTTTTGAGAGTTGCCTCAGTGAAATTGGCATCAGTTAAATCGGCATTGCGAAAGCTAGTGCCGCCTGTAGTGGCACTAGCAATGGCAACGGTGCGAACAAAGGCGTGTTCTTCATCCCCAGCCATGGCAAGCCAAGCAATGCAAATACCTATTCCTGCCCCTGCCCCTGCCCCTGCCACTCCCACTGCCACTGCCTCTACCTCTGCCATTGTCGCTACCACTGCTCCTGCCACTGCCCCTGCCACTGCTACTACCGCTGCTCCTACCGCTGCCTCTGCCCCTGCCGCTGCCACTGCCACTGCCATTACCACTGCCGCTGCCGCTGCCGCTGCCATTGCCACGGTTCCTGCCATTGCTCCTGGCACTGCTCCTGCCACTGCTACTACCGCTGCTCCTGCCGCTGCCACTGCCCCTACTACTGCCCCTGCCCCTAGACCTTTGTAGATAGTAGCTATAAAGAAGATTTCCAAAAATATCAACACAACCACACCGGGAGGAATGGTGAACTGCTTGATGTTATATACTGTCAAAAAAACTGCTACCCAATAAGTAGCAAATCCTGAAATATATCCTGATATTACCGATAGAAATAGCGAGATAGTTACTAGAAAAATTGTCCAGTGACGTTGCAGTCCAGCTTTGGCACGGGTGAAGTCAGCTTCTCTGAGGATGGCATTGGTGAAGTTTGCGCCTCGGATGTCTGCACCGATGAATTTTGCACCTGTGAGGTCTTGACCTTTGAAGTTGCGGCCTCGGAGATTTTTACCGGAGAAGTCTTTGGGCATGATTTCACGCAGGGAGATAATATTATGTCCGGTCAATTAATAACCACTACAGTTCGAGCTTCTAGCTCGCGAGCCTTACGCTCTTACTATACAATCATTATTAGCGATTGCTGAAACATAATATGATAACTCTTTAAGAAAAACTCAAACAAGCCCAAATATCCTCTTGGGTAAGATAGGGAAAATCATCTAGGATTTCTTCATAACTCATCCCAGAAGCGAGATATTCCAACACCTCATAAACCGTAATTATCAGGCCTCGAATACAAGGTTTCCCACCTCGCTTACCCGGTTCGATCGTAATGATATTAGCGATGTCTTGTTCTGACATGGCACTTTTCCTTTACCTTATTTTCTCAACTCTAGGCTAACAAAGGGATAGAGCGCTCCTAACGTTTGGTAGTTTCCAGCATTTTATTAGTTCCTTTAATTTCCTAATTCACTTTAACTCAATCCCCCCACAGCCAGCACTCGCATCAAGTCCCATCAGGGGCGTGCCCGGAGTCATTTTGGGTATCTTTTCGCGGATCGCACCTCATCGTGCAATAATGATATGACTTGCACAAAAACTCTATTAGTAGGTAAATCTTGCCTACCTTACCGCTACATATAGCGTCTCAACTGTCAACCCGTGCAAGTTCCCAATTAAACCGGCTGTTGCACTACACAAATTTTTCCTAATGGCTGAAGTCCCCCTAAATCCCGCAGAACTTGCAGAAGCCCTCAACGGCTTTACCGATATCAATTTCCAATTGCCAGACCCCGAAGACGAACAAATACCAGAGTTTGATTTTGAAAATCAGGTTGACAATGCCTGGAAAGTGTGCGATCGCTTCGACTTGCAGACCGACATTTGGCGGGGACGCATTCTCCGAACAGTCCGAGACAGAGAAAAAAAAGGCGGCGAAGGACGTGGCACTGGCTTTTTGAACTGGCTCAAAGAAAGAGAAATTGGCAAAAGCCAAGCCTATTCTTTGATAGAACTAGCTAATAGTGCCGATACTCTGATCCAGCAAGGAGATTTAGACCCAAATTCCATTAGAAACTTCAGCAAAAGAGCCTTTGTAGAAACCGCCAAAGCATCTCCCGAAGTGCAGCAAATGGTAACAGATGCCGCAGCAAGTGGCGATCGCATCACCCGCCGCGAAGTCAAACAACTATCCGACGAATGGATGGCAATGAACTCAGATTTATTGCCAGAAGAAGTCAAAGAAAAAGCATCTACCGGTTCTCTACCTTCCCGCTACCTCGCTCCTTTAGTGAAAGAAATGGAGAAACTCTCCCCATCTCACCAAAGCGAAATTCAAAAAGAAGTAGCAGAAAATCCCGACGTAGATACTGTCAAACAGCTAACTTCCGACGCCAAGAACTTATCAAAATATCTCGACGCCGCCGCCCAAGTGCAAGCTCTCAATCAGTCTCATTTAGACATGGAAATGGCATTAGAAGAATCTTTGCGGGTCGGCTGTTTGGGAACCACCGCCGACGTTGTAAAACAAGCTGCACAGCTAGAACAAACAGTAGTCAAACTCTACACAATTTGGAAGCGTTTAGGCAGTTTGGCAGATAGATTGTACGTGGATACAGGAGCAAGCACACCCAATTTGCGGTTGCTTTTGGGATGCTTGGACACTCTTTCGGGAGAAAAGATTGAAGTGGATTTCGGAGACGGAGAACGCTCTATTCGCTTGCAAATTTTCAGCGAATAGCTCAACCTTGACCGCAGATAAAAGCCAACCTCCAGGCTCATTATCTGCGTCGAGCCCTGTTCATCTGCGGTTAAAATTTCTGATTTTGTTCCAAAGATAGCGGGGATGCAAATAACGCCGATATTTGGTAACTACTTCTTTCCCCAACAGCACTACGCTAATCCAAAAACAAACTTCTGCACCCACAGCCAGAACGACCGATAAAGTAGTTTTTTGAGTAATGTCCAGCGGCAGGAATGGCACAACAAAAAAGATTGCCAACCACGGCAGAAAAGATAGAACAAATAAAAACAAACCGAGCTTTTGCATAGATTCACATAATACAGCTTTGATATCCCCTTTATCTCTTAGTCCGCTTGGAGTGAACTTCGCACCAATGTCAGCAACAGGCTTTCCGGCCTGTTCCACAAGAACATTTAGTATTGGTGGAAGAACCAGCATCTTGCCTGTTCTTGAGAATGGTTCAACATATGACTACAAACTTAATTGCGAAGCATCTCAAACTCAATTCTTAATCCCTGTCGTCGCAATCCCCCGAATAAACTGCCGCTGACCGGCCAAAAACAGCAACACCACCGGTACAGTTCCAATTACGACCGCCGCCATCAACAACTGCCAACTGCTAGTAAACTGTTCCTGAAACTCAGCCAAAGCTAACTGCACAGTTCGCAACTCCGGCCGCGTCGTAAACACTAGCGGCTTAAACAAATCGTTCCACTCCCCGATAAAAGTAAACAAAAACAGCGTCACTAAAGCCGGCCTCGCCAAAGGTAGCATCACCTGCCACAAAACCTGCCAGCGGTTAGCCCCATCCAGCATTGCCGCCTCCTCCAACTCCACCGGAACAGTCATAAAATACTGGCGCAGCAGAAAAATCCCAAAACCGTTAGCCGCCGTCGGCAAAATCAGCGCCCCGTAAGTATTCAGCAGATGACCCCACTTCAAAACCAAGAAAATCGGAATCACCAAAAGCTGAAACGGAATTACCAGCGTCGCCAAAACCCCCAAAACTAGGGCCTGTCGCCCCCGAAACTTCAGCCTGGCCAAAGCATAACCGGCCAAAGCAGAGGTCACAACCTGAAAACCCGTCACTGCGATCGCCACTAGAGTAGAATTAAGGAATGCCAACAAAAAATTGCCCCGCCGCCAAGCCTCCTGATAGTTCGCAAAAGTCAGGCCTGTGGCCTTGACACCCACACCAGATGGTGATAAAGAAACCACAAATACAGCAGCCAGTGGCAGCAGCACCAGGGCAGCCCCCGCCAGCAACAAAATAAAACTCAGCAGTTCCAGCGCTTGAGATCTGTCAAAGGATTTACCCATAAATTTGTGAATTAACCTAAAATAATAAGCCTGTGAGGTTCTCTAACCCGATCGCCTCCCAGATTCCCATACAACAACATAATATGTCGTAGAGGGAAAGAAGGAGTACCAAGCGAGAAAGTTGTGGTTAGGATATAATGTTACAGATAGAGTTGGTACTGTAAAACCCTTAAAGGTGGAGACATAGACCGTATTTCTATCATCTATTTCCGGGAAAAAGATCGACTAACGACTAATTCAAGTAATTAGTAAATAGATAGCATTCTAGCGATAGTCTTTCTGGAGTGTTCGACGGCAAAAGTCCGAACAACACGCACGCTTGACGCCAGTTTTTCCCGGAACGTCAAAGAAAAGTTCTTTGTCGAAAGAATCCTCAGCTATAATCTCTGATTTAGATGGGGTGCGTTCAAAATAGGTAAAGTGTACGGTCACTGACCCCGAATTTTAAAGGGGTTTCCAAACATCCCAGAAGCTTATATGAGGAGACTACATATCTATGCCCCAGCTTGAGGCTAGCCCAACAATTGACTTTCAAACCGAAACTTACAAAGATGCTTACAGCCGCATCAACGCCATTGTGATTGAAGGCGAACAAGAAGCTCACGACAATTACCTGACACTGGCCGAACTGTTGGCTGATAAAAAAGCAGAGTTAATTGGCTTGTCCAAGATGGAAAACCGCCACATGAAGGGCTTCCAAGCTTGTGGCCGGAATCTTAAAGTCACGCCGGACATGGCATTTGCCAAGCAGTTCTTTTCGGAACTGCACAAAAACTTCCAGACGGCCGCGGCCCAAGGTCAGATTGTAACTTGCTTGCTGATTCAATCGCTAATTATCGAGTGTTTTGCGATCGCAGCTTACAACATCTACATCCCCGTCGCCGATGACTTTGCTCGCAAAATCACCGAAGGCGTTGTCAAAGAAGAATACAGCCACCTCAACTTTGGGGAAGTCTGGCTGCAAGCTCACTTTGAGGAATCCAAAGCCGAACTCGAAGCCGCCAACCGCCAAAACCTGCCCATCATCTGGAAGCTGCTAAACGCTGTCGCAGACGATGCCCGCGTCTTGGGAATGGAAAAAGACGCTTTAATCGAAGACTTTATGATTGCCTACGGCGAAGCCCTAGGCAACATAGGCTTTAACAACCGCGACATCATGCGGATGTCAGCACAAGGCCTCGCAGCCTAATTAATGTGGAAAAAAAGAATGGGAAAAAATTAAAAATTAAAAATTAAAAATGGGATAGCTCATTTTAAAATATACATTTTTAATCTTCCCATCTTCCATCTTCCATCTTTCATCTTCAATCTTCAATCTTCCTTCATTTGACAACTTAATGTTTGGTCTAATCGGTCACTTAACCAGCTTAGAACACGCCCAATCAGTAGCTAACGAGCTGGGCTATCCAGAATATGCCGATCAAGGTCTCGATTTTTGGTGCAGCGCACCGCCCCAAATAGTTGATCATATCACGGTAACAAGCATCACTGGACAAAAAATAGAAGGGCGCTATGTGGAGTCCTGTTTTCTGCCAGAAATGCTAGCCACTCGCCGGATTAAAGCAGCCACTCGCAAAATCCTTAATGCGATGGCACACGCTCAAAAAAACGGGATTAACATCACTGCTTTAGGCGGCTTTTCTTCGATCATTTTTGAGACTTTCAACTTGCAGCAAATTAAGCAAATTCGCAATCTCAAGTTGGAGTTTGAACGCTTCACCACTGGTAACACTCACACGGCTTACATCCTCTGCCGCCAAGTAGAAGAAGCAGCCCCTAAATTGGGGATTGAACTTTCAAAAGCCACGGTAGCCGTTTGTGGTGCTACTGGCGATATTGGCAGTGCGGTGTGTCGCTGGCTCAATGTTAAAACAAATGTAGCAGAATTGTTGCTTATTGCCCGCGACAAAGAACGATTGCAAGATTTGCAATCGGAATTGGGGCGAGGCAAAATCATGGATTTGGAAGAAGCCCTGCCCCAAGCGGATATAGTAGTCTGGGTAGCCAGTATGCCAAAGGGAGTAGAAATTGACCCTAAGACATTGAAGCAACCCTGTTTATTGATTGACGGTGGCTATCCGAAAAATTTGGCAACTCAGGTTCAGCATCCAGAAATTTACGTACTCAATGGCGGCATTGTGGAGCATTCCCTCGATATTGAGTGGAAAATTATGAAGATTGTCAATATGGATGTGCCGGGACGGCAGTTGTTTGCCTGTTTTGCTGAATCAATGCTGCTGGAATTTGAAAAATTGTATACCAATTTTTCTTGGGGACGGAATCAAATTACTGTGGAGAAGATGGAGCAAATAGGTCATATTTCTGTCAAACACGGTTTCCGACCTTTATTAATGTCAGTTTGATGTTAAGAGTCAACAGTTAAATTGGAAATTTTAACTGTTGACTCTTTCGTTAGCATTGGAATAATATTTTTCGGAGTGCAGCGCGAGCGGGAAGCTCGCGCTATATGATAATTATCATGTGACCAAATTTGATATCATACAAAATTTAAAACTCAAAGTTTCCAATTTTCGCGTCTTTTTTTCCATACCCTGACAGGGTAGGATCGGAAAATAGTCGATCGACAAAACCTTAAAACCCTATAGAAATTATCAGCGTGGCAAACCCCGACCGCAAACCACTACTCCTAGATTTTGAAAAGCCCCTGGCGGAACTAGAAACCCGAATTCACCAGATCCGCGAACTCGCCGAAGAAAACAGCGTCGATGTCACCGACGAAATTCGCAAACTCGAAGCTCGCTCGACACAACTGCGACAAGAGATTTTCAGCAGCTTATCCCCCATGCAGCGGCTGCAACTGGCTCGTCACCCACGCCGCCCCAGCACCCTCGATTACATTCAGGCAATTAGCGACGAGTGGATCGAGCTTCACGGCGATCGGCGCGGCGGAGACGACCCGGCCCTCGTCGGCGGAATTGCCCGCATAGACGGGCTTCCCACCGTCATCATCGGCCATCAAAAAGGGCGGGACACTAAAGACAATATCGCCCGCAACTTCGGCATGGCTGCTCCCGGCGGCTATCGCAAAGCCCTGCGGTTGATGGAACACGCCGATCGCTTCGGAATGCCAATTTTCACCTTTATCGACACTCCGGGAGCTTGGGCGGGCTTAGAAGCAGAACAGCTCGGACAGGGAGAGGCGATCGCCTGCAACCTCCGAGAAATGTTTCGCCTCGACGTTCCCATTATTTGCACCGTCATCGGTGAAGGCGGTTCCGGCGGCGCTTTGGGCATCGGCGTCGGCGAGCGGCTGTTGATGCTGGAACATTCCGTCTACACCGTCGCCACCCCCGAAGCTTGCGCCGCCATTCTCTGGAAAGACTCTGGCAAAGCTAACTTGGCCGCAGAAGCCCTCAAAATCACTTCCTGGGATTTGAAAAACCTCGGCATTCTCGATCAAATAGTCCCCGAGCCGATCGGCGGCGCTCACTCGAATCCCCTCAAAGCCGCTTCCATGCTCAAACAAGCTTTGTTGGAAAACTTAGCAGAACTAACACAGCTTACGGCTCAGCAGCGACGCGAGCTTCGGTATCAAAAGTTTCGCCACATCGGCGTATTCACTGAAATTTCTGCTTGAGCCGATCGATTCAGAGTTATCAGTTAGGAGTTAAAAATCTCTTAACTTTAAACTGATAACTCACAGCTCATTATTCTGCTGTTCAGTCAGCAGTGTTATAATTTCTCAGGTGACACCGGCTTAACAGTTCTTAATGTTTATCTCATAATTAACTGTTATAACCCGCAGCAGAGAGCTTTCTAATTTGCCGAAGAAGGCTGCAACGCTGTAGGGATTTGCCGAGCGAAAGTATTAGGACAGTGAATGAACCATCCAACAACAAAGCAGGCTCTGATAACCGGAGCCAGCAGCGGTATTGGCAAAGCAACGGCTCTAGCGTTCGCCGCCGAGGGCATAAATCTGGCCTTAGTTAGCCGAGAGTCAGAAAACTTAGAAGCCGTTGCCGCAGCAGCCCGAGAAGTCGGAGTGAAAGCAGAAGCTTATCCCTTAGACTTGGCAAAAATTGAGCAAGTGCAAAGCAGCATCAGCGCGATCGCAGCTCAATTTGGTGCCGTAGATATCCTGGTCAACAGCGCGGGTATGGGCTACACCGGCTCCTTGACGGAAACGTCCCTAGCCGACTGGCAGAACGTTCTAGACCTCAATCTTACTAGCGTTTGGCAGTGCATTCTAGGAGTTTTGCCGTCCATGCGCGATCGCGGATCGGGAATCATCATCAACGTTTCCTCGATCGCCGGGAGCCAAACCTTCCCCAACTGGGGAGCCTACTGCGTCAGTAAATTCGGTCTCATGGCTTTGTCTAAAACCTTAGCCGCCGAAGAACGGGCTCACGGAATTCGCGTCACAGCAATCTGTCCGGGTTCTGTCAATACTCCCATGTGGGACACAGACACCGTGGACGCCGACTTCGATCGCAGCGCCATGTTAACCCCAGAAATCGTCGCCCAATCAATTCTGCACGCAGTTCAGTTGCCAGCAAGTGCAGTAATTGAAGAAATCACGCTCATGTCCAACGCAGGAGTTTTGTGAACTTGAGATTTTAGACTGCTGGATTTTTCTCGAATTCAACAATCTTTGAATCTCTTGCTATATCCCCCTATCGAAAATTTCAAATCGATTCACCCTCACACCAACTTGTTATGACAATTGCATCTTCCACCGATTCCAATGGCTCGAACTCACTCTCGACTGACAGCATGAAACTGTTACAAACCGCAGATAATAACTCCCCGCGCATCCCCACTCGACCCGATCGCAATTCCTCGCACGGTCAAGAATCCAACGTACCCGTACCCTCAGAAGTAGGCCAGGAAGAAATGATGGCCGCCGTTCGGACAATCCTGCTGGGAATAGGAGAAGACCCCGAACGCGAAGGATTGCTTAAAACCCCAAAGCGAGTAGCAGAAGCAATGCGGTTTCTCACCAGCGGCTACAGTCAATCCCTCGAAGAACTCCTCAACGGCGCTATCTTTGACGAAGGTCACAACGAAATGGTACTGGTGCGAGACATCAGCGTATTCAGTATGTGCGAACACCATATGCTGCCGTTTATGGGCAGAGTTCACATCGCTTACATTCCCAACCAAAAAGTAGTGGGACTGAGCAAATTAGCCCGAATTGCCGAGATGTACAGCCGCCGGTTGCAGGTGCAAGAACGTTTGACTCGTCAAATTGCCGAAGCAGTTGAGACAATATTGGAACCGCAGGGAGTAGCTGTAGTAATGGAAGCCAGCCATATGTGCATGACGATGCGGGGTGTGCAAAAACCTGGTTCTTGGACGGTTACGAGTGCCATGTTGGGCGTGTTTCAAGAAGAACAGAAAACTCGCGAAGAATTCCTGAATTTGATCCGCCACCAACCGGCATTCTTTTAGTCAGTTGACAGTTGACAGTTGGCAGTTGATAGTTGGCAGTTAACAGTTAACAGTAATTAGTAAGTTGGGTTGAGAGACGAAACCCAACATAATCTATCAAGCAAGGCTAGCTAATGACAGCCAACAGTCAATCGATTTTAGATTTTAGATTTTAGATTTTAGATTGAAGCATGGACCCCACGGATGAATCCGGGGGCTTGTATCCTGGATGCTTTCGGTCAATAGCCAGAGTAAAGGCTGTGGAAGCAATTCCATAATCTAAAATCTAAAATCTAAAATCTCAAATCAGATGACGATCGACTGATAACCCCATAAAATAGACGGGTGACTCATGACTTGTGACTAAATGAATCCTATTAAATTCGGTACAGATGGCTGGCGCGGCATCATTGCTGACGATTTTACATTCGATCGCGTGGCGTTAGTAGCTCCCCTAGCTGCACAAGTTCTCTCACAAACCGGCGGCAGCGATGGCAGCAGCAGTACCGTAATTGTCGGTCACGACCGCCGATTTCTGGCTGAAGAATTTGCCAAAACAGCGGCTATTGCCATCCAAAACGCGGGATTTGACGTGCTGCTGAGCGAATCCTACGCACCCACTCCGGCTTTCAGTTTAGCTGCCAAACAATTAAATGCTTTGGGCGCGATCGTCCTGACAGCTAGCCACAATCCCGGTGCATATTTAGGGTTAAAAGTCAAGGGCGGATTTGGCGGTTCAGTTTCGCCCGAAGTTACTCAACAGATAGAAGCAAAACTCGAAAATCCGGCGGAACTTTCAGCAACTCCAGGCAAATTGGAGAATTTCAATCCTTGGCCAGCTTACTGCAAAACCTTGCGGGAAATGGTGGATATTGAGGCGATTAAAGAGGCGATCGCGAGCGGCAAAATTACAGTATTTGTAGATGTAATGCACGGTGCCGCAGCCGGAGGATTAGCTCAAATTTTAGAAGTTCCGGTACATGAAGTCAACAGCGATCGAGATCCGCTGTTTGGAGGCGGTGCACCCGAACCTTTGCCGCGCTACCTGTCACAGTTATTCCGCGTGATGCGAACTCACCAGCGAAAAAGTTCTGGTTTGTCCATCGGATTTGTATTTGACGGAGATAGCGATCGAATTGCAGCCGTTGACTCTAGCGGCAACTTTCTCAGTTCACAAATCCTAGTTCCCATCTTAATCGAACATTTAGCAAAACGGCGCGGCTTGACCGGGGAAGTCATCAAAACAGTCAGCGGTTCAGACATAATGCCCAAAATTGCCAAGCTGTACGACTTGCCATTATTTGAAACGCCGATCGGTTACAAGTATATAGCCGATCGAATGTTAACCACCCAAGTCTTAGTCGGCGGCGAAGAATCGGGAGGAATTGGCTACGGTACACACATTCCCGAACGAGATGCTTTGCTGTCAGCGCTGTACTTGTTAGAAGCAGTTGTCAAATCCGGCGAAGACTTAAGCGAAATTTACAGCCGACTGCAACAAGAAACAAGCTTTACTTCAGCTTATGACAGAATCGACTTGCACCTAGCAAACATGGAAGAAAGGTCGCGCTTGCTGTCGCTGCTGCAAAATCAACCATTAACAGAAATCGCCGGGAAAGCAGTTGTAGATTGCAACAAAGTTGACGGATATAAATTCCGTTTGGCTGACGGAAGTTGGCTGTTAATTCGGTTTAGCGGAACTGAACCAGTGTTGCGGCTGTATTCAGAAGCGGCGACATTGAAAGAAGTTATGCAAAACTTAAATTGGGCGAAAACTTGGGCGCATAATTAATCGGAGTTTTTAACCGCAGATAAACGCAGATAAAAATAGCTCAAATACCAGAGCGCGTTAATCAGTGTTCATCCGCCGATATCTGCGGTCAAAAACTCCCATTATTTCCCAGCCTACAAGTAATACATTCCCAACCAACCAGAAACAATATAACTTATTTGCGATAATGCGACGTTTTTTTTGTTAATATCAATCCGTAAGTTTTAATTGAAATAATGACCGATCGCAAATTGTTAGTTGTAGCTACGGGCAATCCGGGTAAACTCAAGGAAATGCAAGTTTATCTTCAGGATTTGGGATGGGAATTGGAACTAAAACCAGAAGAGTTGGAAATCGAGGAAACAGGCGAAACTTTTATTGCTAATGCTTGCTTGAAGGCGTCTGAAGTGGCAAAAGCAACGGGCAAATGGTCGATCGCCGATGATTCTGGTTTAATGGTAGATGCACTGGACGGCCAACCCGGGATTTACTCGGCACGCTACGGGAAAACCGATGCTGAGAGGATATCTCGACTTCTCAAAGAATTGGGTAGCGAACAAAACCGGGAAGCACAATTTGTTTGCGCGATCGCGATCGCCGGTCCCGACGGTACAATTGCCTTGCAAGTAGAAGGAATTTGTCGGGGCGAAATCCTCCACACTCCTCGCGGTACGGGAGGTTTCGGATATGACCCCATTTTCTACGTACCCGCACAGCAACAGACTTTTGCAGAAATGGCACCCGATATCAAGCGATCGCACTCTCACCGCGGCCGAGCCTTCCAGGCTCTCATACCACAAATGGCGAACATTGTCAACTTTTAATGAGGAAAAAAGCCAAAACAGGGGGTAACTGTGGCATTGGAGATTGACACTTAGGTATCAGAACTAAACAGGAAAGAGGTTTTTCGTTGGCAATGACCAGTTACCGATGACCAATTACCAATGCCCAATGCCCAATGCCCAATGCCCCAGTATCTTAGATTGCCTCCAAGTTCTTTTCCCCAGTCCGAATCCGAATAATTTGTTCTACAGGAGAGATGAAAATCTTGCCGTCGCCAATCTCGCCCGTCCGGGAAGCCGCGATAATTTTATCAACCACCATGTCAACCTGATCGTTTTCCACAACAATCTCGACCTTGAGCTTTTGCAAGAACTCAACGGTGTACTCAGAACCGCGATAGCGTTCAGTCATGCCCTTCTGACGGCCAAAACCTCTAACTTCAGAAACAGTCATCCCCACAATGCCAGCATTGACGAGTGCGATTTTCACTTCGTCTAGTTTAAAGGGGCGAATAATAGCTTCAACCTTTTTCAAGTTTCTCACTCCTAACAGTTAGTACCTTCGTTATATTACTTAAATCGCGTGACATCTTTTAATATCACTGCTAGTATTAAGTATTTTGTAAAATATACTACCTTATTTTGTACTCGCGATGAGAGGCACGCCAATCTTTAACAAGATTCTCCCATTGGCCGGAGGCGCGGGCTCTCGGCTCCGATCGATCGCGGTAGAGTGAAAAAGACCCAAGCCCTCCGCCACGGATCTGCTAAAACAGAAAAAGAACCCAGGAGACAGGAGTTTTCCGACTTTCCACTTTGCCATCTGAGATTTGCACGTATTGCTGAAAACTATAATTGCTAGAAGCGGTCAGTTAAACTATTCCTATGCACCCAGCCAGCCCTCCCCCTGACCGCAGCGGGCTTGATGCCCTACTGAGAAATCGCCCCTTCCTCGCCTTGTGGACGGGCCAGTTGTTGGCCCAAGTGGCGGATAAGATTTTTTATGTATTGCTGATTATCCTCGTGAAAACTGGCGGTTACACACCTGGACAGAATCCGGACAATTCTATGCTGTCAGCGGTGATGATCGCCTACACGGTGCCGGCGATCGTATTTGGTTCGGCCGCCGGTATCGTCGTAGACCGCTTTTCCAAAAAGCAAATGCTGATCGCCTGCAACGTGATTCGAGCCTTGCTGATTGTAGCTTTGCCGTTTTTGCCCAAAGCTTTTGTAGTCTTGCTGGCAATTACGTTTTTGGTTTCTACCGTAACGCAATTTTTTGCTCCAGCAGAAGCTGCCGCCATCCCCCTGGCTGTGGGGCGAGAGGGACTGATGTCGGCAAATGCGCTGTTCGCCTCGTCCACAATGGGCGGGATTATTGTCGGGATGACGATCGGCGAACCGCTGTTTAGTTGGGTAAAACACAGCTTCGGAGCCGATTCTCAAGAGTTTTTGCTGGGCGGGTTGTACCTGATATCAGCAGGTTTGATCTATGCCATGCGGATCAAAGAAAATCATGCCGGCAGCAGTGGCAAAAACGTCCATCCCTGGCAAGACCTTAAAGAAGGTTTGCGGTATTTGAAACACAATCACCTTGTCAGCAACGCGATGGTGCAGTTGACGATTTTGTATTCCGTGTTTGCGGCGCTTCAGGTGCTGGCGATCGCACTTTCAGGCAAAATAGGTCTCAAAGAAACTCAATTTGGCTTTTTGCTGGCTGCTGCGGGAATTGGAATGGTCTTCGGTGCAGCCTTTTTGGGACACTCCGGTCATCGAATGCACCACAAACCTCTGCCTTTAATCGGTTTCTTGATGATGGGTTTTGTATTAGCAATGTTTGCCTTTACCCGACAGTTATGGGTGGGATTCGGATTGAGTGCTCTGTTCGGTTTTGGTGCTTCTTTAATTAACGGGCCGATGCAGGCTCTGATTCAAGAGAAGACTCCAGAATCTATGCGGGGTAAAGTCTTTGGCTTGGAGAACAATGCGATTAATATTGCTCTGAGCCTGCCTTTAGCACTGACCGGCCCGCTGACGGATGCTGTCAGCAAAGCAGTGGGTTCGGATGACCTCGGCTTGCGGATCGTGTTGCTGAGTTTGGGCTTTTTGGTCTCGGTGATGGGCATGGCAGCTTGGAAACATACTCGGAAAGTATTGCAGGACGCACTGTGAACTCTGGCAAGAAGGAAGAAGCCCGAAGGAAGGAAGAGGGAAGAAGGAAGATAAAAAGAGGGAAGAGGGAGAAGTTAGAGGGCTTTCTTTTAGCGATCGATCTCTAACATCGCAACCGCCCTGATGGTTAGGACGTTCTTAATTGCTGAAACCATTGTTTTTCTTGTCGAATGCCGAATGACAAATGCTATACAAGCCTCATATGGCGGTAAACCGACATAGAAGCCGCGATTTCCTTGGTTTGTTTTCTTCCTCTGCTGTTCCAGAATTTCTCGATCGGGCGCTCCATGTCCGATCGCACAATCTTTTGCAAAATCTCACCACTTAAATTTTCATTGTTTCATTAATTAAGATTAAAGTAGTATAAAAGCTTTCATTAAAAATCATAATTAGTTTAAGGAAGGAAATTCTGTGCAACTAAAAACTAAAGTGACCATCAGACGTGCAACTGGTGGATTTGCTCTGATTGACAGCTTGATCCGCCACGGCGTCAAGCATATTTTTGGTTATCCCGGCGGCGCAATTCTGCCGCTTTACGACGAACTCTACCGCGCTGAAGAAACCGGCGCCATCAAACACATTTTGGTGCGCCACGAGCAAGGTGCTGCTCACGCAGCCGACGGATACGCCCGCGCTACCGGACAAGTAGGGGTTTGTTTTGCTACTTCGGGTCCCGGCGCAACTAATTTGGTGACGGGGATTGCGACGGCCCACATGGATTCGATCCCGATGGTAATTATTACCGGTCAGGTTCCCCGTCCGGCGATCGGCACTGATGCGTTTCAGGAAACAGATATTTACGGGATTACCCTGCCAATTGTCAAGCATTCCTATGTAGTGCGCGACCCGAGAGATATGGCGCGAATTGTGGCTGAAGCTTTCCACATCGCGAGTACAGGGCGGCCGGGGCCGGTGTTGGTTGATGTGCCCAAGGATGTGGGTTTAGAAGAATTTGACTATCTGCCCGTGGAACCCGGATCAGTGAGAATTCCGGGCTACAGGCCGACGGTGAAGGGAAATCCTCGGCAAATTAATCAAGCAATTCATTTGCTGAAGGAAGCGAAGCGTCCTTTGCTTTATGTGGGCGGCGGGGCGATCGCAGCGGCGGCCCACGAGGAAATTAAGGAACTGGCCGAACTTTTCCAATTGCCGGTCACGACAACGCTGATGGGCAAAGGTTCGTTTGACGAAAACCATCCTTTGTCGGTGAAAATGCTGGGGATGCACGGCACTGCTTATGCTAATTTTGCCGTTACCGAGTGCGATTTGCTAATTGCTGTGGGAGCTCGGTTTGACGATCGCGTGACCGGCAAATTAGACGAGTTTGCCGCGCGCGCTAAGGTGATTCACATCGATATTGACCCGGCGGAAGTAGGCAAAAATCGCGGCCCTGACGTGCCGATTGTCGGAGATGTCCGCCAAGTTTTAATCGATTTGCTGCGCCGCTGTCGGGAGGCTGGAGTTTCGGGGAAGGCCGGACAGACTGCAGAATGGCTGCACAGGATCGATCAGTGGAAACAGGATTATCCGTTAGTGGTGCCTCATTACCCAGACATTTTGGCTCCGCAAGAGGTGATTTCCGAGTTGGCGACTCAAGCGCCGGATGCTTACTACACAACAGATGTCGGTCAACATCAAATGTGGTCGGCTCAATTCTTGAACAACGGGCCGCGCCGCTGGATTTCGAGCGCTGGTTTGGGCACGATGGGTTTCGGGCTGCCGGCGGCGATGGGCGCGAAAATGGCCCTGCCACAGGAGCAAGTGATTTGTATTGCTGGCGATGCTAGCATCCAAATGAATATTCAAGAATTGGGAACCCTAGCACAATACGGCATTAATGTCAAGATTGTGATTGTAAATAACGGCTGGCAGGGAATGGTGCGGCAGTGGCAGCAGGCGTTCTACGGGGAGCGTTATTCCTCGTCGAATATGACTGTAGGGATGCCGGATTTTGTGATGCTGGCTGAAGCTTACGGCGTGAAGGGGATGCTGGTTTCGCGGCCGGAGGAACTCAAAGATGCGATCGGTCAAATGCTCGCTCACGACGGTCCGGTGCTGATGAACGTCAAGGTGACGAGGGACGAAAACTGCTATCCGATGGTAGTTCCAGGTAAGAGCAACGCTCAAATGGTTGGTTTGCCCGATCGTAGCAAGTTGCACTCTGCGGAGTTGGTTTATTGTCCCAGTTGCGGCGCTAAGAATGTTTCCACCAATAACTTTTGTCCTGAGTGCGGGACAAAAGTTTAATGAGTTTTGAGTGGGGACTTAGGCTGTGCCTATTAATCTCAACTTAAGGTCAAACCTAGTCATAGACTGCTGTTTATCGTCGAGGCCAGATCCCCCCTAGCCCCCCTTAATAAGGGGGGAACCGGAGCGATTTCAAAGTCCCCCTTATTAAGGGGGATTTATGGGGATCTAGCCTCGGATAACAGCGAGAGATATCAAAGGTTTCAGACTTAAGTTGACACGATGAAAGGCAATGCGATGTCTTTACCCGGATCGGCTGTTTCACATTTAAAACCATCTCCGCTGGCATCGCATCGAGAGCTTTAATCTGTAATCTGTAAGCATATTTTATGAGCCAGTGTCTCAACCCTGATTGCCTATTCCAAAACCTGTCTGGCTATACAAAATTTTGTCAAAAATGTGGGAATAAACTGCTATTGGGCGATCGCTACGGAGCCCAAAACATTATTGGACAAGGGGGATTTGGGCGCACTTTTCTAGCCGTTGACGAGTATAAACCCTCAAAGCCTCCCTGCGTTATTAAACAATTTTACCCCCAATTTCAAGACCCTTCTAGTATCCAGAAAGCGGCTGAGTTATTTGAGCTTGAAGCAGTACGCCTAGAACAGTTGGGTAAACATTCTCAAATTCCCGAATTATTAGCATATTTTAGTCAAGATGGACGGCAGTATTTAGTCCAAGAATTCATCGACGGTGAAAATTTAGCCGAAGCACTAGAATCTAAGGGATATTTTAGCGAAACGCAGATTCGCGATTTGCTTAATAATTTATTGCCAGTATTCGAGTTCATTCATTCCCGCCAAGTAATTCACCGGGATATCAAGCCAGAAAATATTATTCTTAGGCAAGATAGGCAACTGGTTTTAGTTGACTTTGGAGCCGCGAAATATGCGACACAAACGGCTCTAGGGCTAACGGGAACGAGAATCGGGACGGCTGGATATATGGCACCAGAACAAGCCAACGGTAAAGCTATTCATGCGAGTGATATTTATAGTCTGGGTGTGACTTGTCTGTGTCTGTTAACTGAGGTTGAGCCGATTGATTTATTCGATGATAGCGAGTTTGAGTGGGTGTGGCGAGAACACTTAAAAACATCTTTCAGTTCGGAACTGGGTCAGATTTTAGATAAAATGATACAACCTGCTATTAAAAAACGTTATCAATCTGCTACGGAAGTTTTGCAGGATCTTGGTACTCAATCACCTCAATTATCAGCTCAAACACCTCCATCGGCACCGCCACCAGACTCGCTTAAATCAGCGCAGGGTGTTGACTATACTCGTCTGCGGGATTTATTAGCAGCAGGAAAGTGGAAAGAGGCGGATCAGGAAACATTCAAGGTGATGTTAAAAGCTGCTAGACGGGAGAAGGAAGGTTGGTTCGATACGAACTCGATCGAGAATTTTCCTGGCGATGATTTGCGGACGATCGACCAGTTGTGGGTAAAATACAGTCAGGGTAGTTTCGGCTTTAGTGTCCAGAAAAAAATCTGGTTAGAAATAGGCGGTAAAGTTGATTATGACACTGAATGCAAGCTAGGCGATCGTGTGGGTTGGAGAAAGAGGAGAAAGGGGAGGAAAGGTTGGTTGGAGTACGATGATTTAACCTTTAATCTGGAAGCACCACGGGGGCACCTCCCGTCGTGTGCGCGTGTTTTTGCGTGGGGGGGAGAAGGATTGGGTTGGGTTGTTGGGGTGTTGGGGTGGTTGGGGTTGGTTGTGTGGTTCTCTCTTCTCTCGCATCGAGAACTGTAAGGTGTCATCTATAGCGATTTCAGCCCTTTGTTAAGCATTTTTTTAAGGACTTTTTTCTACGAAGTTATCGGCTTTTCGTCATTTCAAGACCTGCTAGTTACTTTAATAATAAATGCCAATAAAAGTCCGAGATATCATTAAACAACTAGAGGCAGGATGCAAATAAAATTTGTGGTTTCGTCAAATATAGGAAAATTCGCGGGAGTGGCAAATGAATCTTTATTTGGGAATAGATTTCGGCACCACGGGCGCGCGATCGACTGTCATAGACTCCCAGGGTACAATACATTGTGAGACCGAATATACTTTTGCCAACAAGGGGCAACAACAGCCTGAATTGCCCTCGGTGTGGCAAAATGCGCTGTGGGATGTGATCGAGCAAATTCCCCCAGCAATCCGCAATCAGGTAAGGGCGATCGCCCTTGACGGCACATCCTCCACTGTCATGCTGTGCAATACCGACGGTATACCAGTATGCGAGCCGATTTTATACAATGATGCGCGCGGTGCAGCGGTGACAGAGAGATTGCGGGCGATCGCGCCGGATAACCACACAGTATTGAGTGCAACATCGAGTCTGGCCAAACTCCTGTGGTTCCAAGACTTTCGAGAGGAAACCGCCCCTACATTTTTCCTGCATCAAGCTGACTGGCTGGCATTTCTGCTGCACGGAAAATTGGGAATTAGCGACTATCACAATGCTTTGAAACTCGGTTTTGATGTTGATACTTTGTGCTATCCGAATTGGCTGGTAGAGGGAATTGCGGGCGCTGCAACGCCTGAATTGCCGCAACTTGTCGCACCGGGAACGCCTGTGGGGGAAGTGAGAGCTCAAGTGGGCGATCGCTTCGGTTTTCCCCGCGATTGTATGATTTGTGCTGGTACAACCGATAGCATTGCAGCATTTTTAGCAAGCGGTGTCAATTTACCAGGGGAAGCAGTAACTTCTCTCGGTTCTACACTAGCAGTCAAACTGTTAAGTCATACCCGCGTAGATGATTCTAGATACGGGATTTACAGTCACAAATTAGGCGATTTGTGGTTAGTTGGAGGTGCTTCTAATACCGGAGGTGCGGTGTTACGACACTTTTTTACTGATGTTGAGTTGGATAATTATAGCACACAAATTGATCCAGAAGAAGAGAGTTTGCTGGATTATTACCCATTATTGAAAAAGGGCGATCGCTTTCCGATTAATGACCCGAATTTGCCGCCCAGACTCGAACCGCGTCCAACGGATTCAGTGGAATTTCTGCACGGTTTGCTAGAAAGCATAGCGCGGATTGAAGCGCGGGGATATCAATTATTGCAAGAATTGGGTGCACCTCCTTTGACCAAAGTTTATACTGCTGGCGGCGGGGCAAAAAATTCGGTTTGGAGTGCGATTAGAAAGCGTTATTTAAAAGTTCCTGTTGAAACGCCGATTCATACTGCGGCTGCTTATGGGACGGCGTTATTAGCAATGCGAAGTGTTACAGATTAGACTTATTGCATAAATCTTTGATGGATAGGAAAACCGCAGATGTATGCAGATTAACGCAGATGCTTTGCAAAGGAAGGTAATCTTGTTTATTGAAGCGGTTTGAACCGCCGCACACTCTAATATTTTTACTTACACTCGCTGCAACTTAGCTGTTCTCGGGTCGATAATTTTTCTGCCCAAACCCGAAAACTTAATTGCCAGATTAATTTTGTCGCCCGCCCCTAAAACGTGCGTAATTTCTCCCACTCCAAAAGCATGATGAAAAACCCGATCGCCCGTTTGCCAATCCGCCGCTTGTCCATTGTTTCCCGGTTTAGAACTCCCGGAATTAGCGGCTGAGTTATTAGTTTTTCCCTTAGATGCAGCCGTTTTCCCCGCTGGAGTTTTCTTCGCACTTCCAGCTAGCAAATGTGTCGGCAATTCTCCTAAGAATAGCGAAGGGGTGCAGTGTTCGCGGAAACCTCCCCAAAGGCGGCGTTCGCGAGTGTGGGTGAGAAATAGCAATTCCTGGGCGCGAGTGATGCCGACGTAGCACAAACGGCGTTCTTCTTCGATCGCTTTCGGGTCGTCCAAACTGCGGAAATTGGGAAATAAGCCCTGTTCCATTCCGACTAAAAATACTACGGGAAATTCTAACCCTTTGGCTGAGTGCAGCGTCATCAGCGACACGCGGGAATCTTCTTCCTGCAAGTCATCTAAATCGGACGCTAAAGATGCTTTTGCTAAAAATGATGTCAGCGTCGGTTCTTCATTTTGTTCTTCAAATTGTAGCACCGCATTGTACAATTCTATGACGTTTTCTATGCGATTTGTGGCTTCGTCGGTTCCTTGATTTTTCAAATCTTCAATGTAGCCTGAATCTTGGATAATTCCTTGGACAATTTGCGAAGCTGGTAGAGTTTCAACTTGCGATTGCCAACGACTAATCATTTCGGCAAACTTAATAATAGCTTTTGCCGATCGCCCTGCGAGAGTATTGACAGAAGATTCATCACTGAGAATTTCCCACAACGGAATGCCCAATTGAGTTGCAGCGTCTTCAATTTTGGAAAATGTGGTATCCCCAATGCCGCGACGGGGAGTATTGATGATGCGTTTGAGGCTGACGCTATCGTCGGGATTAGCAAGCGCCCGCAGGTAGGCTAGGATATCTTTGATTTCTTTGCGATCGTAAAACTTCAGGCCACCGACAATATTGTAAGGAAGGTCTAAACGCATTAACGCTTCTTCAAAAGAGCGAGATTGAGCGTTTGTGCGGTAGAGAATCGCAAAGTTACTACCGTTTTCGTATTCGGAGTTTTGGCGCTTCAAGGAATGAATTTGACCGGCTACAAATTCCGCTTCATCTAATTCGTTGTCGGCGCGCCAGACAACAATCGGAGCTCCCGGTTCGCGAGTCGGGCGCAGAATTTTCTCAATCCGTTCGGTATTGTGTTCGATCAAGTGGTTCGCGACTTGCAGGATGTTTTCGCGCGATCGATAATTTTCCTCTAATTTTACCATTGTCTGAGTTTTCTCGTCGGACAAACCATCTCCGAAATCCTCTTGAAATTCCAGCAATATGGTATAATCTGCCATGCGAAAGCTGTAAATTGATTGATCGACATCGCCCACGACAAAAATCGAGCGGTTTTGCCATTTATCGAAGTTTTTCGGGTCGGCGTTATTGGTCACCAACATCCGAATCAAATCATATTGAGTGCGGTTAGTATCTTGGTATTCGTCAACTAAAATATGGCAAAACTTTTTATGCCAGTAACTTAATACTTCCTCGTTTTGGCTCAAAAGTTTAACGGGAACAAGGATTAAATCGTCAAAATCTAGGGCATTGTTTGCTGCTAAAGCGTCTTGGTAGCGACTGTAAACATCGGCAATCACGCGACCTCGATAATCCGGTTCTGCGGCGTGGTATTCTTGAGGCGACAACCCTTTATTTTTAGCGTTGCTGATGATATAGCGGACTTTTCGCGGGTCAAATTTCTTGTCGTCGAGGTTCAGGATTTTGGTGACGATTTGTTTGACGAGACTTTGAGCATCTGATTCATCAAAAATCGAAAAGTTTTTCTTCCACTGGCGGCCTTTTTCGTCTTGGTATTTTTCAATATCGTAGCGGAGAATGCGGCCGCACAAAGAGTGAAAAGTTCCCATCCAAATGTGCTTGGTAATTCTCTGATAAATGTGCGATCGCAATTTCGTCTGCACATCCGGGGCTAAGTCTACCAAAGGTTTGCCATATTCGGCTTCAGCTTGCTGAGTTGCCAGCAATTTCTCAATTCTTTCTTTCATCTCCCTGGCGGCTTTATTTGTAAATGTCACCGCGAGAATATTTTCTGGATCGACTCGATGCGTGCGAACTAAGTTAGCAACTCGGTAAGTTAGAGCTCGGGTTTTGCCGGAACCAGCGCCCGCTACTACTAACAGCGGCCCGTTATAATGGGCGACTGCTTGGCGCTGAGATGGGTTGAGGTGGCTGAGAAAATCAGTGGTTTGAGTCATCGCTAGAAAGTTAGTTTTATTGTTTAAGGGCTAAATAATACTTGGTATGCGATACCGCGAGTTTTTTTAAGGTAAGGTGCGCCTAGCGCACTATATATTATAACTAGAACGGTTATTTTTTAAACTTTAAATATTTTTGGGTCAAGCGAGTTGTTTAAGGTAAGGTACTCGGCGCGCACTCTACACTATAAATAGATAGGTAATTTTTTTTAACGTTTAAATATCCGTGTTAGCCACATTGCTGCTAATATTCCCAAACCAATCCAAAGGGCAATAATCACAACAGCGGCAGCCCGATTAATCGGTTTTCCTCGCTCTATTTCTGCGGCTGCTTTTTCCCGACACTCGGCTAAAACCTGTGGCGGAATCATCTTCAGTACCAGCCAAATTCCCAAAGGTACAATTATCAAATCGTCCAAGTAGCCGAGAATCGGTATGAAGTCAGGAATTAAGTCGATCGGGCTAAAAGCATAGGCAACCGTAAGGGCTGCTAAAATTCTGGCGTAGCAAGGTACTCTCTGGTCTGTACTGGCTAAATAAACAGCATAAGTTTCTTTTTTGAGTCGGCGAGCAGCTTGTTTTAACGATTGCATATAATGACTAATGACTAATGACTAATGACTTATACTTTTTCTAGTTTCTAAAAATGTAACAACCCGGATATTTAGCAATTTCAGTGGGAAGGTAAAGTATAGCATCTGTTGTATGTGAGGATAATCAAATTTATGAATTCAACTTTACGATCGCGCGATCGCATTAATTTCCGTAGTCTGGTAACAGCGTTATGTTTAACCTTAACTCTCGTTACTTTCGTGGGATTAGATCCGGTGGCGGCTCAAGAACAGCGGATCAGAACGCTGACTGTTACTGGACGGGGTGTGGAAGCGATTCCTACAACTCAAACACAAGTGCGGCTGGGGGTTGAGGTGCAGGGGAAAACGGCCGCCGAGGTGCAGCAGGAAGCGGCCAGACGATCGTCCGCTGTGGTAGAGTTGCTGCGATCGCGCCAAGTCGAAAAACTCGAAACTGCCGGCATCACCCTTAATCCCATTTATAACTTCGACAACAACCAACAGCGCTTGACGGGCTATACGGCGACGAATACCGTCACTTTTAGGATTAATACTGCATCTGCCGGCAGTTTGCTCGACGATGCGGTGAATGCCGGAGCCACACGCATCGACGGCGTGAGTTTTGCCGCCACCGAAAGTGCGATCGAACAAGCTCAAAAACAAGCACTCAAAAAAGCTACTCAAGACGCGCAAACGCAAGCGGATGCAGTCTTGAGCGCACTCAACCTCAAGCGGGGAGAGATTCTGGGCATTCAAGTCAACGGTGCTAGCGCGCCACCTCCTATGTATCGGCAATTGGCTGGTGTTCGCGCTGCTGCTGCTGATGCTACAACGCCTGTGGTGGGAGGGGAACAGCAGGTAGAAGCTTCTGTGACTTTGCAATTTGGCTATTAAATAGTTAGGGGTTAAACTGACCACCTCAGCTTGACCCTAACTATTTCTCGATTTATCAAGCAGCTTTTTCTACAAAAAACTTTAGCCGTTTTAACAACTTCTGCCAGTAGTCGAGCAATTGTTCGCGTCCAATACAAATATCTCCGTATCTTCGCCCCGAAGAGCCACAACAATCAAAGCCTTAACAATTTTAGCGCCAAACAAAGTTTCACTCTAAGTAAGTGAGTGGAAAAATTCATAATTATCTAATAAAATATTAAGTGGCGCGCTCTGAGCAGTTACGACAAATGGCTACAACCTAATTATCAACTATGAACGGAATATCTCTTTCTTGAGGGGGAGAGTTCCTCAATAAATAGACTCTCCTCTCCGTTTAACCCTAGGCGCTCGCCGTCCTCCTACACAGAAAAGAGTGGACTCTTTTCTCAGATCCACTCTCTGTTAAACTCTCTTAGTGCTAGCTTTAACAAGCAGGAGTTAAGTCCTTACTTTACCTACTCCTTAATGATTCTTTTGTCCTGAATGACTACTTTGTCCTTGAATTCAGGAGTGCCGGAGATGTGAATATCGCTATCCTTATTTCCCTCTGCGTCGGATTCGGCTAGATATTGGGCAGATGACTTAACATCCTGCGCTGCACGTTTAGCAGATTCGGCTGCATTTTGGGCAGATGATTTAAAATCATGGGTTGCACCTTGAGGAGATGGGGTTGCATGTTGGGCAGAAGACCTAAAATCAGGCACTGCAGGTTTAGCAGATTCCGCTGCATTTTGGGCAGAAGACCTAAAATCAGGCACTACAGGTTTAGCAGATTCCGCTGCATTTTGGGCAGATGATTTAAAATCATGCGCTGCACCTTTAGCAGATGGGGTTGCATTTTGGGCAGATGATTTAAAATTCTGCGCTGCACCTTTAGCAGATGGGGTTGCATTTTGGGCAGATAACTTAACATCCTGCTTAAAATCATGCGCTGCACCTTTAGCAGATTCGGTTACATTTTGGGCAGATGACTTAACATCCTGCTTAACATCCTGCGCTGCACCTTTAGCAGATTCGGCTGCGCTTTGAGCAGATGACTTGATTGATTCGGCTGCACTCTTGCCAGATGACTGAAGCGATTCGGCTGCACTTTTTATAGATGGCTCCACTGCCTTGGCTGTATCTTTTACAGTCGATCTAAGATCCTTAGTTGCGCCCTCAATTTCCTGAGCTACAGCTTTGACAGAAGGCTTAACTTCATCGGCAGTGCTCTTAATAGAGTCCGCTGCACTTTGTACAGAAGGCTTGATACCTTCGACTGTCTGCTTGACTGAATCTTTTACTTCTCTAATCGTAGGTTTGACTTCCTCGGATGCGCTCTTGACTGCATCTACTACAGAAGGCTTGGCTTCCTTAACAGTCTGATCGACAGATTCGGCTATACTTTTAATCGAAGGCTTGGTTTCCTCAACAGTCTCCTTGACTGCTTCTGCTGTAGCTTTGATAGATGGTTTAACTTCCTCAGCAGTTTCCTTTACTACTGTCCCTAGCTCTTCTACAGTGTGTGTAATACCGTCTGCTACAGCGTGTGCTGCATCCCCTAAATTATCTACAGCACGGTTAACAGTATCAGCAGTACCTTTACCAATCATAGCGCCCGCAACTGACCCTGCTACAGCACCAAGAATTCCTCCAGAGCGAGCACCGAGTATACCACCGACAGCAGCTCCAGCTATTCTCGCACCAAGACCTGAGCCTGATGATTCATCTTCCGTTGATTCTGCATTTTCGTTAGTCTGAGCCTGAAGCTGCTGGTTCTCGCTATTGTCAACATTCTTTTCTTGGAAGTCACGATTGGCTTCAGGCTGGTTAAAAGTCTGCTTATTATCGGTCATAGATATCCTTGGGTATTACTACTACATTTACTAGGCTAACTATAAACTTATCAGAAAATATACTGCCTAAGAACTAGATTTTGACTGTTACTTAAGACGTAGATTCTTAAAGGTACTGACCACTACGGCGCTAGCGACTCGCTGTTCATTAGACATTGAAGAAACTGGAAGCGCGCGCTCGGACATCGGGCACACTTTTAGCTGAGCCATCCAAAAATAACTCATGTATCATGTATACAGATATACAGAGTTATTAAGAGATTAACTATTTATTTATAAAACTAAACAAAGTTTATTAAATCTATTGCAATTACCGATTTTAATACTTAATAACTAGGGAAAAAATTTTTATTGCCAGCTTATAACTCCAGGTTAAAAAAGGATATAAAATATATAGGCTGCTTAATATTTTATAATTAATTAAATAATTAATTGATTGGTTTTGTAGACTTTGCTGATTTACGTTAGGAAAGGCTAAATATGGAAGTCATAGAAATCAGTATGCACAAACCTTCGGGATTTTCAACTTTTCAACTTATTTTTTTCCTACCCTGATTAAGCAACGCCAGATTTTGGAGTGATCTAACTCACGATCAAGCTCTTTGAACAGCAACTTGACCGCTTTAGCCACCAGAGGCGATCGCACTTACGTGTAATTGGGCATAAGTTCGATGGCCCCCAACAAACTCAGCACAATCCAATTACTACCGGATCAGCGCTCAAAGTACCCGAGATCGACTACAGTAAACACAAAATATTATTGGCGGTGATTTGAGTGATTGAGACTTTAGCAACAGGAATCGCAGCAGCCGGTTCGCTGCTAGCATTGGGCGGATTGGGCCTAGAGTTGAACTATCGCCGGACTGGGAGTGCAAATAAACTAGAACTTACAGCCGGAGAATGGCACTTAGCCATCTCGGAACCCAACCGCTATCTTTTAGTCGGGGAAATGGAGTTCCGCAACCTGACACAGCGGTTCGAGGTGATGTTACCTGAAGTGCGCGCACAAGTGAAACTGCTGTCAGACGGAAGTTTGGATGGCGTTACCTCCGAGACAAAGGTGATTCCTTGCCACAAAGAGGCAACAGCTAGAGCAGACGATTATTGGTTCGGCTATATTGTTAAAGCCCAAAAAACCACGAAAATCAAAGTCTCTGTAGACATTCAAGGGCAAGATTTAACCAAGTTGCAATCAGCTTGGGTGCAAGTACACTTCGTCACCTACGGCCCAGGCGGGCGCATCCCCAAAGTCCGTAACGTAGTAGTCCCGCTGCAATTTCCCAACTCCGACACCGTACCCATCGCCCGCAATGTCGGAGTCGCAGAAGTCTTGCCGATTCGCACTCACATACTGGCGGAATTGGACAATCCCGTCGAAATTGTCAAGCGGTACGTGCTGCCGCGCGCCCAGAAAGGCGATATTGTCGCCTTGGCAGAAACTCCCCTAGCTTTGATGCAGGGACGCTATCGCCATCCCAGCGAAGTCAAACCCGGATGGGCGGCAAAGCGAGTGTGTTTGTTTTTCTTGCCCACGTCGAGTTTGGCCACGGCTTGCGGAATGCAAACGTTGGTTGATGTAGTCGGCCCTTGGCGCGTAGTAGCAGCATTTGCGATCGGCGCTGTGGCTAAAATATTTGGTAAACCGGGAGTCTTTTATCAACTAGCAGGGGAACAAGCCAGGCTCATCGACGACGTTACCGGGACTTTGCCTCCCTTCGACCAATTTATTGTCCTCGGCCCAGACAATCCCCAGCAAGTTGTAGAAGAAATTCAACGAGAAACCGGACTTGCGGCGGCGATCGTAGACGCTAATGACTTGAAAGCAGTTAAGATATTAGCAGCGACCTCCGATTTATCGGTAACATTTTTAGAGGAAGCCTTGCGAAGCAACCCCGCCGGGAATGCTGACGAGCGAACACCGGTCGTTGTAATTCGACCTCTGCCACAAAAATCTTGAGTTGAAAACTGAAAATTAAAAATTCAAAAAGATGATTTGAAATTTTTAATTTTCGATCGAGCAAGAAAGGGAGAAGAATTAAAAGTTATAAGTTTTGAAATCAAAATTTACGTATGCCAAACTCAAAACTTCCCTAACTCTTCCCCTTTCTGAATTTTTATTTTAAAATTTCCATTCTCCACTTTTATGCTATGACTTCATTTCCCTCCCAAAACCAAAACCAGGTTGTGATTCGCCCGTTTCAGTATCGCGACATCGAGGTGATGGAACAACTGTGCGCGGAAACAGCCGAAGAGCCAGAAAACCGCAAGGGCGGAAGCGGCGACGTGGTACTAGGTAGAAAGTTGCAGCAGATTCGTCGCTGGTACGGACTGCTAAAGATTTTTAGCTTGTTTCCCAACCCTTGCCAGTCCCTGTTCCGTGCCCATGTTGCCGAAGAAGAGGGGAGCGTTAAGGGCATAATTCAGATTTCTCCTTTCAACCGCACCCGCAGCACTTGGCGGATCGATCGCATAGGAGTAGACCCGGAAGCCCGCAGCAAAGGAATTGGTTCTATGCTGCTGCGGTACTGCTTTGAGGCAGTCTGGGAGGCGCGGACGTGGCTGCTGGAAGTGAATGTAGGGGACACAAATTCCTTGGCTTTGTATCGGCAAAACGGCTTTCAGCCTTTGGCCCAGATGACATACTGGACGATCGCCCCAGAACGCCTACAAGAAATGGCAAACTCGACGCCCGATTTGCCCAACCTGCTGCCTGTTAGCAACGCCGACGCTCAGTTGCTCTACCAACTGGATACCGCGTCTATGCCGCCACTGGTGCGCCAAGTATTCGATCGCCACATTCAAGATTTCAAAACCAGTTTTTTCGGCGCTTTAGTCGAAGGCGTCAGACAGTGGCTGGGCAAAACCGAGGTAGTCAGCGGCTACGTGTTTGAACCGCAGCGCAAAGCCGCGATCGGCTATTTTCAGGTGCAGCTATCCCGCAACGGCCAGCAACCGCACGCCGCCCAGTTGACTGTACACCCGGCCTACACTTGGCTGTACCCAGAACTGCTATCCCAGATGGCGCGCCTTGTTCAAGATTTCCCGGTTCAAAGCCTGCAACTGGCTTCCGCTGACTATCAGCCGGAACGCGAAGCTTATTTAGAGCAATTTGGAGCTGTGCGTCAGTCCCACAGTTTGCTGATGTCTCGATCGGTGTGGCACAAATTGCGCGAGTCCAAGTTAGTTTCTCTCGAAGGACTCCAGCTATCAGAAATGCTGCAAAGCTTCCAGCCAACTCGCAAACCCGTACCCGGCCGGATGTCCTGGCTCGGCCCGATCGCTGGGGAAGCGACAGCAGGGCACCCGTCCTGTGAGATTAAACCTCTGTTGGCTGACTCAGGAAACAGCCAAACGAATCAAGTTAACCCCTTGGGCGGCCAAAATTCCGAATCAGCAGCAACTGATGGCAGCAGCATTTTGCCTTTAAATCTGCCCGAGTTGCCTCTTGACGGTGGCTGGCCCGGAGAACTTAATTCTTAATAAGTGAAAGCAGAAGGTAAAAGGTAGAAGACAGAAAAAAAGAGAATTAATCATCCAATAAATTACTTTTTTCTGTCATAATCCCAAAATATCCCTTCTGCTTTTGATTGATATCAACTTAAGATTACCTATCTTATTCTTACTTTCTTCTCTTATTCCTTCGCGTCCTTAGCATCTTCGCGGTTCGTAAAAAAAAACATTCCGGTAATGAAAGAAGTAAATCTAAAATCTAAAATCTAAAATCTAAAATCTAAAATTGATTGATTGATAATGTCCAACAATAAATTATGGATTTCAGCACTGGGATTAGATATCGGCCTCAAACGAGTCGGCATCGCCGGGTGTGATGGCACGGGTTTAATAGCTACGGGCATTACAACACTGGTACGATCGTCCTTCGATCGGGACGTAGCTTATCTCCGAGAGCTGGTTCGAGAGCGGAGAGTGCAAATTTTGGTTGCAGGCTTGCCCTACTCCCTGAGCGGAGAATTGGGTGCTCAAGCCCGACAGGTGCAGAAATATGCGAATCGCATCGCCGCAGCCTTAGAGCTCCCCCTAGAATACGTGGACGAGCGCCTGACTTCGGTTGAGGCAGAGGAATTGATGAAAACACAAGGGATTTCGGTGTCGCAAAATAAGGGTGCGATCGATCGCAAAGCAGCCGCCCTGATTTTGCAGCAGTGGCTAGACGAACGGAGGCAAAATATCTTAGCAATTCCTAATCCTTGATAGCTGGTAACACAGGCGTGATATCCTGGTTGTGCAAGTTTGCTACGCACACCTGTAACCCTTGACAAACTGGAGAAAATTCTGCTGTACCTCGGTACTGAAGAAGCACAAAATCGTGATTTGTCCTCAGTGTCGCTTGCTGACTCGACTGAGATTTAAACGCTGCACTCCTCGCCTGTGGAAAAGGCCGCGAGTCTCGCGGTTTAAGCTGGTGGACTGGCGATCGCCCACTTAGCCAGAATATCGCCACGAAAATTCCCAATTGTCAAGCAAACGTTACTGAATTATTGACGGAAAACTAAGATACACGCGATGTCCTCATCCCCATACCGCAAAAAAGAGAATGGCAATTCCAACGAAGAGTCCGTCACCTTGACGGATGAAGTTGGGCGATCGCTGACTTGCAACATAGAATATTCTATGAACCTAGAAGGTCAAGAATACGCTTTGCTGCTGCCGATTGACTCGCCCGTAGAAATTTTTACTTGGCAGGGAGACGATAACGACGAAGCAGCAATTCCTGTAGAAGACGAGACGGAAATTGACAAAATTTTTGATACAGCTAAAGTTGTGCTGCAAGAGCAGAACTTGACACTCCGACGCACGGCGGTGACGCTGACTGTCGTTGGCGAATTGCCGGAATTTCCCGAAGAGGATATGGCATCCGATGTCGATCCCGATGAGGAGTCGGAGTTTGAGGAACTGATGTGGCTGACCAGCTTCTATTACGAAGAACAGGAATATGCGATTTATACGCCTCTAGACCCGTTCTTTATCTTGGCTAGAATGGATGACGACGGCAAGCCAGAATTGCTTTCGGAAGAAGAGTTCCAAAGGCTGGAACCGATGTTACCTATGCTGGAAGACCAGTTCTTTGACGAGCTTGATTAGATATTAATTGCAGGCACAAGGCTTGATGGCAAAAAGCAGAATTTTTTACTATTAAAGTAAACTGCTGGCCCGATCGAACTTTTTCTAGATGGCCGCTTCTGCCTTCGCGATCGGGCTTTTGAATTGGGCCGCGTGAATTGGGTCTTTTAAAGGGCTTGTATTCGTAACTTTTCGGTCATCAATCGCAGGTCATCAGTCATTAGTCGCTAGTTAACCGCCGCTTATCCAGGACAACGGACTATGAATAAAGAACAAATGACAAAAGGCAGCGCGCGCGAGGGCCGAAAAGGAACTCCGCAAGTCTCTAAATGGTTGTTTTATCTGGCGTTGCTACCGGCAATCTGGGGAGTTTGCGCTTGGCAGGGCTGGGCTTGGTGGAGCTGGGCTTCCGCCCCGCCTAAAATCACATCCTCATCGGGGAATCCGGCAGAGGATGCTGCTGTTTTGATCCAAATCCCGGAGGGTACTCCCAGTCAAAAAATCGGGCGGGATTTAGAGGCTGCGGGGTTGATTCGATCGAGCTCGGCATGGAATATGTGGGCCCGCTGGCTGACTCTGCAAAATCGCGAGGGAGGTTTTCAAGCAGGAACTTACCAACTGTCGCCGACTCAGCCTCTGAGTGCAGTTGCTGACAAAATTTGGAAGGGCGAAGTCGTACAGCAGAGTTTCACGATTCCAGAAGGGTGGTCGCTGCAACAAATGAGCGCTTATTTTGAAGCGCAAGGTTTTTTCCCGGCTAAGAAGTTTATGGCGGCCGCGAGTCAAATTCCCTACGCTCAATACCCTTGGCTGCCGAGCGGCCTGCCTCATTTGGAAGGGTTTTTGTACCCGGATACTTATCAGCTAGACGGCGATGCAGTTAGCCCGGAAGCTGTCATCAAGCAAATGCTCGGTCGTTTCGAGCAGTTGGCTTTGCCAATCTATCAAAAGAATCAGAAGAATACTAAGCTGGATTTGAAAGAGTGGGTGACGCTGGCGAGTATTGTGGAAAAAGAGGCTGTGGTGGCGGGCGAGCGCAATCGCATTTCTGGGGTATTCAACAACCGTCTGAAAAAGGGTATGCCCTTGGGTTCTGACCCGACAGTTGAATACGCCCTCGGCATTAGGCAAACTAAGGAAAAGCCTCTGACTTTTAAGCAAGTAGAAACGCCTTCTCCTTACAATACTTATATAAATCCCGGGCTGCCACCAACTCCGATCGCATCTCCGGGAATAGCAAGTCTGGAAGCGACTCTGACTCCGGAAAATACAGAATACCTGTATTTTATGGCTCGATACGACGGCACTCACATTTTTAGCCGCACGCAGGCGGAACACGATGCTGCTATTGCTAAAGTTGACCAGCAGTTGCGATCGAATCCATAGATTGGCACTGACTAATAAAAAAGTAAAAAGTCAAAAGTAACAAAGGAAAAGCAATAATTATTCACTTTTGATTTTTTACTTTTTTAATCTTTAACTTCCCATTTGTTATTTCTCAATCTAAAATCTAAAACCTAAAATCTAAAATCATTATGACTTGGGGTAAAATACTACAGCCTGACTTAGTTCTCGGCGATTCAGTCATGAAGTTAACGGCTGATATTCTTCATAAATATAATATTAAAGGATTAGTTTTGGATGTGGACGAAACTCTCGTTCCCATTACAGCAATGAATGCTTCTCCTGAACTCACCCTGTGGGTGGAAGAAATAAAACCCGTAGTATCGCTATGGTTGGCGAGCAATAATTTAAGTCAAACTCGGATCGGTCGGATTGCTGAGTCTTTGAATCTACCATACATCACGGGTGCGGCTAAGCCGTCGCGCCGCAAGTTGCGAACAGCAGTGACGGCGATGAATTTGCCGGTGGAACAGGTGGCGATGGTGGGCGATCGACTTTTTACTGATGTTTTGGCCGGCAATCGTTTGGGTATGTTTACTATTTTAGTGGAACCAATGGTTGATGCTGGGTATGCGCTTCGCAAGTATCCGGTGCGCTCTTTTGAAGTTTGGGTTTCTCAAGCTTTGGGGGCTTCTCTGAAAATTAAAGATTAAAATTGGGCATCGGGAATTGGGCATGGGGCATGGGGTAGGGGCCAAACAGGGAATTGGGAATTGGTAATTAGGAATTGGGAATTGGTAACTAATGGCAACAGACAACAGTCAACAGTCAACAGTCAACAGACAACAGTCAACAGTCAACAAACAACCGACTAAAACTATTGTTGTTAAAATAGGAACTTCGACGCTGACTCGATCGACTACGGGAAACTTAGCTCTTTCAACTATTGCTGCATTGGTCGAAATTTTAGCTGATTTACGGCAGCAAGGCCATCGAGTAGTTTTGGTTTCTTCTGGTGCGGTTGGAGTTGGCTGCGCGCGCTTGGGTTTGACGGAACGCCCGCGAAACATTGCTCTGAAACAGGCTGTGGCGGCTGTGGGCCAAGGGCGACTGATGCGTGTGTACGATGACTTGTTTACTACTCTACAACAGCCAATCGCTCAAGTATTGCTCACTAGGGGCGATTTAGTCCAGCGTAACGGTTATGTTAACGCTTACAATACTTTTCAGCAACTGCTCAGATTAGGCGTGATTCCGATCGTCAATGAAAACGATACAGTAGCCGTAGACGAGCTCAAATTTGGCGATAACGACACGCTTTCGGCGCTAGTAGCGAGTTTGGTAGAAGCAGATTGGTTGTTTGTGCTCACAGATGTCGATCGGCTGTATTCGGCAGATCCGCGCAGCAATCCCGACGCGCAGCCGATCGCCCTAGTCCAAAGTATGGCACAGCTCACAGAATTTCAGGTGCAAACAGGAGATTCCCGCAGTGGTTGGGGGACCGGCGGAATGGTGACAAAAATAGAAGCGGCGAGAATAGCAACGGCATCGGGAGTGCGGACTGTCATCACTGACGGCTGCTTTCCTGGTAATATCGAGAAAATACTTAACGGAGAGTCGATCGGCACTCAATTTGAGCCTCAACCGCGCCCTGTAAACGCTCGCAAACACTGGATAGCTAACGTGCTAATTCCGGCAGGAAAACTATATTTAGATGCGGGTGCTGTCAAGGCAATTTCCCACGGCGGAAAATCGCTTTTAGCGGCGGGTATTGCTCAAGTAGAAGGAGAATTTCAAGCTGATGATTCCGTGCAGTTGTGCGACGCAGACGGCAAGCAAATTGCTAGAGGGCTTGTGAATTATAGCAGTTTAGAATTGAGACAAATCCAGGGATGCAAGTCAGATAAAATTGCTGAGATTTTAGGCTATGCAGGCGTAGAAACGGCGGTACACCGAGATAATTTAGTGATTGTTTAAACTACCCAATATCGAGACACTCGATCGGGCAATGAGCGAACGCAGAAATTGAGGATAGTTGCAGCACAGTATTACAAGAATTTGTTTGGGTGTGTCGGAACAGCTCGTTCATCGATTCTGTAAACAGTTGAAATACATTTTGTGCTAATTCTAAAGCTGCTTGGCGTTCCGCATCAGTAAGTTTTATCTCTGCTAAAACTTGTAACATCTCTGGCGTGTTTAAAAGGTGATAATTTTCTAAACCCACATAACCTCCTCCAAAATAAACATATTCTTTTTGGGTAATTTGCTGTAATTCCATTACCACTGCTAGCGCCGCCTCAAAAAAAACTGTAGCCGTTCCTTCGAGGACTTCCACTAACACCAGTTTCTGAATGGGAGAGGCTTTCCAAGCGTAGCGTTCGATTACTGAACAAAGCGATCGAGTTTTTTTAGTTTCTTCACCCCAAAGCAGTCTGAAATCGCCGTAACTCATTAATTGGTTTAAGCCCAGTTCCTCTAGGTATTCTAGATAGTCGTGCCAATAATAGTTTTTTTTATAAGTATATTTATTAATGAGTTCCTGAACTTTGTTATTACTCGAAGATTCTCGCAGTACATATTTATTTAAATCGCTCAATCCCACAGCCAAAGGAGCCAGTACAGGTGCAAAAATTAGTCGTTGATTCGCGTGAATCTTTTTATTGGGTAGAAAGTCAAACAAGGGCAACTTTGCAAACTCTTGATTTTTTTGTTCAATGAATGCTACAATGGCTTTCATACTTTTTTCGCCTAAATAGTTGCTGTCAAGATCATCTTCATACATCCGTTAATTATCTATATTTTCGAGCCTA
Organism: Microcoleus sp. S13C4; assembly: GCF_036700865.1. Taxonomy (NCBI): domain Bacteria; kingdom Bacillati; phylum Cyanobacteriota; class Cyanophyceae; order Oscillatoriales; family Microcoleaceae; genus Microcoleus; species Microcoleus sp. S13C4. Next base: position 11,297 of record NZ_JAUBPS010000009.1, on the reverse strand, counting down.
AATAATTGTGTTTATTATCATACATATTTGTATTTGAGATCATAGGTAAGAGTGTTTGCAGTCACAGGAACATGTGACCTGTATCATATGGTGTCAGAAGTTCGAGCATCTTGTTGGCTAGAGATAAAATGTTCTACATTTAAATTGCATATTTCGGGCGTGGCTCAAAGCCACCCCACAAGAGTTTGATTATTTCTTAACCGATAATTTAAAAACTGATTAACTTATATAGGCAAGTGAGCATTCTGCTCGCACTGCTAAAAAATGCTTTTTACAAAATGGCGGTGCTCCATGCAAATCAGTCCTAGAGCCATAGGAGTCTCGAAACCAGATTTCTTTGCAGATTCATCGCTGCTCAACAAAAATTTTTATGAGAAACCCGGTTTCTTTAACCCTTGGTTTTATTGCTTCTTCCCTCTTTCCTCTTCCCTCTTGTTATTCCTTCTTCCTTCTTCCTGCGGCCATAAGCCTCAAAATGACAATTTCTCATTCTCAGAATTGCCTTTAGGTGCGTTCTGAGTTACTCTATCTTTTGGATCAGTTAACACAATTATAGGAGTTAATCTTGGAACGGACTTTTTTAGCGATTAAGCCCGACGGCGTACAGCGCGGACTCGTCGGCGAAATTATCGGTCGTTTTGAAGCCAAGGGCTTTAAGCTAGTTGGTATGAAGCTAATGACGGCGAGTCGCGAACTTGCCGAACAACATTATGGCGTACACAAAGAAAGACCCTTTTTTGCGGGGCTGGTAGACTTCATCACTTCCGGGCCGATTGTGGCGATGGTGTGGGAAGGCGACGGCGTTGTGGCCTCGGCGAGGAAAATGATTGGCGCAACAAATCCTCTGAATTCAGAACCGGGGACAATTCGCGGCGATTTGGCTGTGAATGTCGGTCGCAATATTATTCATGGTTCTGATGCTGTAGAAACTGCCCAGCAGGAAATTAGTCTCTGGTTCAAGGAAGAAGAATTGACTGCTTGGACACCTTCTTTAACTCCTTGGATTGTAGAGTAGTTTTGATATTCTCCCGATTGATTAATCGGGAGATATAGCTTTTCTCAAACAGATGAACTCTCCTATCGCGGACTCACTCATAACTGTAAAATATAGAAGAGTTTGACATTTTTACTCGTTACCAAGCTATTGCTAGTAACAAGAAGAAAAAACGTTAATCGGAACTTAAAAACTCCAAATAATTATTAGTCAATTCTTTGACTGCTAATTCGTAAAACTGCTGACCGTGTTCGGGGGTTGCTAAGCCCGGATTTGAACCCATTCTCCCGTCGGGAAATCGGCGGCGGAAGTCAGCAGCACCGAAAATTTTGTGCCCGGAACCGACTTCTTGCGAAAGCGGAGCTTGCTTGATTGCTTCTGGATAAAGATAGTGGGTTAAGGCGACTTCGCTGGGGGTGGCGTGGGAACCTTCTTGGTTTCCGTATAATTCTTTTGCTAGTTGGTAAACTGAACCGCACATGAACCAGTTGCCGATTTGACACTGGATTCTCTCGGCATTCGGTAAATTTAAGTCCGACAAATGTGCGTATGTCTCGGAAAATGCTGCTTTCATCGTGGCAATGTTGCCGCCGTGACCGTTGATGAAGAAATATTTCTCAAATCCCGCTTTTGCCAAAGATGTGATATAATCCCTGATTACGAGTATCAGCGTCTGCGGTCGGAAGCTGATTGTGCCGGCAAAGCTGGTGTGGTGCAAGGCCATCCCGACATTAATTGTCGGGCCGATTAAGGCATTGGCAGCTTCGCCGACACCGCAGGCGATCGCCTTGGCAGCAATGGCGTCAGTCCCGATCAAGCCGGTGGGCCCGTGCTGTTCGGTTGAGCCGATGGGGATAATTATGCCTCGGGAGCTTTCGAGATAAGCTTCTACCTCGGGCCAGGTACTCAAATGCAGCAACATGATAGGCAGTCTACAGAATTTTTACTTGCTATCGTCGATCGTAGCGGGCACGGGAAGAAAAAGGAATTTCGGCAAACTTATTATTGTATTCTTAAACAAAGCTCTACAGTGCGATCGCAACTTTACCGTTATATTACTTAACGTTAATAATTTAACCATTTGATGGCCAAAACTTTACCTTTTAATAACCTTTTAAGAGTAGTATAACAAGCATATCCCTCTAGATTGGGTGTTACGTGGTCAATTAACAGCGGGCAATGTTTTATGAAATTAACACCGACCCCGAAAAATGACCAGACTTCTGTGGCCTGGACGCAGGCAGACAGCGCGGTTCCGGCAACTGCTCTACGGCTGTATTCCTTACACGAGCAAGTAGCGAAGGTCGAGCGCGTGTCTGTGGGATGGACTGGCGAAAGATTCTAAGCCATCGAACTTTCTGGCGATCGTACAATCGATCGCAGCGCGAGAGTGCCTCAGCTACTGAAGAAGGCACCTCCCGCTAGCCACATACAAACATCACTCCCACTTATATTTATGTCTTCTGCTGAATTAAGCGAAAGTCCTTCAAGGTTGGCTGTTGGACAAGCCGGCCGCATCTTGTTATTGGAAGGTGAAGACCTGTTGCGGGAAATGCTAGCTTTAGCCCTTAAAGAACAGGGCTATGAGGTGGTGGTTACTAGCGACGGGCGCAACGCTCTGCCTTCTGTGCAGGCTTCTTCATACCAGAGTGAATTTGCCTTTAACCTGTTAATTATGGATTCAATCAACGGTTTGGATCTGTGTCGAATGTTACGGCATCAAGGAAATCCCGTACCTATTTTGATTATCGGTGCTAGAGGAAGTGCCAACAATTGCGCTTTTTACCTAGAAGCCGGATCGGATGATTATCTGACCAAGCCTTTTGGAATGCGCGAGTTTATCGCTCGCTGTCGGGCGCTGATGCGACGCCAGCGCCTCGGTCAGTTGCCGCAATCGATGATGCTGCAATATAAGAGCATAACTCTGTATCCTGAAGAGTGCCGCGTGTTGGTTCGCGGTCTGGAAGTGAAATTTTCTCCTAAACAGTTTCGCTTACTAGAACTATTTATGAGTTCTCCCCGGCGAGTTTGGTCTCGCGATCAATTGCTGGAAAAAATTTGGGGTCAAGATTTTATCGGAGACAGCAAAACAGTTGATGTTCACATCCGCTGGCTGCGCGAAAAGTTGGAAATAGATCCGGGCCAACCGGAATATATCATTACGGTACGTGGGTTCGGCTATCGATTTGGTTAATGTTAAGTAAGTTCTAGGGTGGCAAGTTGCAATCAAATAAACGTAGGGACACAACAATGTTGTGTCCTTATTGGTCTATGCAGGGTTCGCAATGCAAGAGCTTGAAGGCTCAACCAGTAGACCTATTGTAGCGATCGTTGCTGTTATCTTTTACCATTGGCGATCGGTATAACTCAAAACTCCCCTGTCCACTCCCAACAATGAAGTTGCGAGCAATCTCCTGCAACCGCAACAGCCGCCACCATATCTGAACTCGGAATTAATTCAATTAAAGACCATCTCAATGCTTCTTCGGGGTTGTCTTCAACATTTAATAGCGCTGCCGGTTCTCCTGGTGCGAGGGTGACATCAAACTGATTCAGGGGAATTGAAAGTCCTTTACCGACTGCCTTGATATAGGCTTCTTTGCGAGTCCAGCAGGCGAAAAAAGCTCTGGGTTGGAGATGTTCTGGGAGCGATCGCAGCACAGAGATTTCTAAGGGTGAAAAAAACTTTTCAGCAATTTCCAGGCAAGGAAAGTTGGTATTTATGCCTTCAATATCGACACCAATATCTCGATTGTTGGTAATTGCAATTAGAGCCATTCCGCCCGAGTGAGACAAATTGAAACGCAGGGTATTTCCACCTTGGGCGGCGATGAGAGAAGGTTTGCCGTAGGAATTGTAGTCAAAGCGCAAAATGTGAGAATTTATGTTAAGATAGCGACTCAGAATCGCTCTCAGCGCGCCACGACTCACAATAAATTGCGATCGATCTTTTGGAAAGCGAAAACGATCAGCTTTTGTCCGCTCGTCGGTAGAGAGAGTCTCTTGTAAACTCTGCAAGCAAGATTCTGTTTGAGCCAGAGACACGCGCCAAACATCAATTTCGCCCAGATTCAATGTCAAGTCTAGCGGTGGAGAATTCCACGAATCAAAAGCAGCAATCATGTATTTATCTTGTCTTATGAGTCACCTCATGCAGCAGTCCCAGAAACAGGCAAGATGCCTGTTCTACTTTTAGAAACAGGCATCTTGCCTGTTCTACAACACATGAATTTCAATCCCAAGGGTCAATTAATCCAGGTTTGTACAACTTTTCCTGCTAATTGCTGTCCCAACCAAGGCGTATTTGCCGATCGCGACTTCAGACTTTGCCCGTCAACAGTCCAACTCATTTCCGGGTCGAACAAAATCAGCTCAGCAGAGACTCCAGTCGCAACCGTGGCGGGGGCTTGTCCCAGACAAACGGCAGGGCCTGTGCTCAAAACTCGCCACAGTTCTAAAGCCGAAAATTCGCCGGTTTCTACCAGTCCGTGCCACAGTAAAGGCAAAGCTAATTCCAAGCCGATCGCCCCGGGCGGACTATCAGCAAAAGCCACAGTTTTCTCCTCATAAGTATGGGCGTTGTGATCGATCGCGATCGCATCAATTACCCCATCTTTTACAGCTTGAATCAGCGCTAATTGGTCGTTGAGATTGCCCAACGGCGGTTCTAGGTGTAAATTCGGATCGTAGGGCAACGAAGCAGTCAGAGCATTTTTCCCGCCGGCATCTTTAGAGTTTCCTGAAATTGCCCCGACATTCAACAGCAAGTGCATCCAAGTCACACTCGCAGTCACCGGCAAACCCCGCGCCTTCGCATCTCGAATCAATTCCACACTGCGCGCCGTAGAAACGCGCATAATGTGCACCGGAGTTCCCGCAGATGCCACCAACTCCAGAATTGCCGCCAAAGCCGAAGTTTCCGCACTCGCCGGAATTCCCGGTAAACCCAACCGCACCGACATCGCACCCTCCCTCACCGCACCATTTCCTGCCAAAGTTCGATCGCACGGCCACAAAGCCACCGACTTGCCCAAAGGCTTGATATACTCCAGCAAACGCCTCACCAGAGCCGGATTAGACAGCGGCCAACCGTCCGCAAAACCCACCACTGGACAGGAGGCCAGCTCGCCCAACTCTGCCATCTGCTGCCCTTTAACGCCCGCTGTCAGCGCTCCCCAAAAATACAAGCGGGGGAGTCCGGGCGACAAATTGCGGATATGTTGTTGCAACAAAGCTAAACCCGCCAAATTGTCAACAGGTGGCGAGGTATCCGGCAAAATCGCCACTCGCGTAAAACCCCCAGCCGCCGCAGCCTGCATCAGAGATTCCAGCGTTTCCCGATCCTCAAAACCCGGTTCTCCGCTGTGGCTGTAGATATCAGTTAACCCCGGCCCCAAAATCAGTCCCTGGCAATCCCGCACTTGGGTGTCAGCGGGAAACTCGGTAATTTTTTTGTCAACGGCTTCGATCTTACCTTCGGTAATTAGAATATCAGCGATGCGATCGCTCCCTGAAACTGGATCTAGCACTCGTACATTTTGTAGCAGTTCGCGGCTCATATAGCAGAAGGAAGAAGGAAGTTCGGCAACGGATTATGTAACGGATGTAACGGATGTCAGGAAGAAGGAAGAAGAAATCCACCGCATTAGTTTCAGGAATTAAGCACTTCCTAAGCGTCGAGCGCAGTTGTTATCAAAATTCAAACATTTTTCAGGCGGGCGAAGCGTAGCGGTGGGCATTCCTTCCGCTACGGGTTCGCGCTGAACACTTTACTAATTACAGTGCTCCTGCGGCTGTTTGGTCAAAAACGCCGCCGCTCAAATGAGTTGTGACATTCATCGCCTGCAATACTGGCAAACCATCGGGGCCGTGAGGATAATCAATCACGCTAACGGCTCCGTTTCCTTGTTTGAACTTCCAGAAATGTTCTGGTTCCAAACCGAATAGGTGGCAGAGAATTGCTTTGTTAATGGCATCGTGAGCAACCACAATCCCAGTACCAGAAACTGATTGTACGATTTCTCGCCAAGCTGCGATCGCTCTCTGCCAAACTTGCTGCAAATTTTCTCCTTCGGGCATTTGGACTTTTTCAGGAGATGTTTTCCATTCTTCTAGCAAACCCGGATAGGATTGTTCTATTTCTGATTCAAACTTTCCTTCCCAAAGTCCGTGGCTGATTTCTCTCAACTCATCGCGGAGTTCCAGTTGCAAACCGCCGTGATATTTGAGAATAATTTCCGCAGTTTCTTTCGGGCGCAGCATCGAACTGCTGATGGCAAAATCCAATTTTACATCCTTGAGAAATTCTGCCGCCCGCCGGGATTGTTCGCGGCCGTTATCGTTGAGAGGCACGTCAATTTGCCCCTGAAATTTACCGGCTTTATTCCAGTCGGTTTCGCCGTGACGCACCAGCAACAATCGCGGGCCTTGGTGTCCGTCCCTCGGTTTGGGAAAAATTTCCCCGGTATGGGAAGTTAAATTCACCGATTCTAATTGAACTGCAACTTTCTTTTTTGGCTCTCCGGGTTTGTAGTTGGTAACAGGGGAAGTTCCAAAATTAATGACACTAATTCCGCAATTTGACTGTTGAATTGATTGATAGTAATCCGGGGTAATTTCCGAGGCGGTGGCAATAAGAGCGCGGTTGATTCCGTTGTGACCTATTACTAGAATTGTGCCCTCCTGGTGCCGCGATAAAAGTTCTTGCCAAAAGTGTCGGGCGTTAGCAAAAATTGCTAATACTGGGAAGTGTTCGATTTCTCCGTCAGCAGATGGCAGTTTCATGGAAAATTTGTCTGGCTGTTTTTGCCACTGCTGATATGCTTCGGGGAATTTGTCGATCGCATCTTGGCGCAACATTCCTTCCCACAGAGGCAAATCGATTTCCATCAAATTATCAGTTGGCTGGAGTTGTGGGGGATTTGTCAAGCGCGACAGGATGATTTCCGCTGTTTCTTTGGCTCGTTGTAGGGGGCTGGTATAGGCGGCATCAAAGGCGATACTGCTGAGTGTGTCGCCTACTTGCTGGGCGGCGCTGCGGCCTGCTTCTGTCAAAATTGATTTATCGAGGCGGCCTTGGATGCGGCGTTCTTGATTGTAGGTGCTTTTGCCGTGACGGACTAAGATAATGCGGGTCATTCGATTTTAGATTTTAGATTTTAGATTTTAGATTTAGCCTGCTACCCCGCTGCGGGTGTGCAGTACGCACCTTATCCCTACATGGCGGGTCAAGGATTTGTGGCGTAAGTCTTGTTGAGGCGAGTCAAAAAGATTAGCCAGTGAAATTTTACCAGTTGTCGGGATACTCTCGTCTGCAACAACCTATGATTAAAGACGGAAAAGATTTAGCCACGGATTCGCGCGGGACGGAAAAGCAGGAATGACACTGAAGCGGGTTATTTTAGGTATTTTAACGGCGATCGCGATCGCCCTGGTCGGTTTATCTTTACTTGCTAGTTGGAATCAGCCGCAAATTCAAAGCCGGCTGGAACTCTACCAGACAAATTTGCTGCTTCACGCCTCTGAGTGGCAAGGAGAAAATAATCAGAGTGTTAATTTAAGTTCGGCGCGCAACAATATTGTCGGTACAGATCCTTTAAATACGGCTTTGACGCAATATCAAGAAGCGCGAGACTCGACTCGCAAAACTCTCGAAACAACTCAATCACAATTTAAAGGAATTCAGTCTGCCATCGCCTCCAAGTCTGCTGATAATACTCTGAACTTGGCTCAAAACAAGGCTTTGTCAGAGTCTATCGATCAACAGTCAGTGCTGCTAAACGAACTTGACTTACGCTTGGGAATTTTGCAGGGAAGCAGCGACAAAACTGAGGCGGCGATCCAAACTTGGAACAATTTAGTTGAGCGCTACAAAACTCAAATAGATTACGACTCTTCGGTGGTAACTGCTAAAGTTTTAACTGGGATTTGGAGCAATCCGGCTCAACTGCTGCCGGATGCCGAGCAGAACATTAAAAAGTCTTTGGACGGCTGGTTTCGCTATAGCGCTCTCGCTCAACTTTATAAGCTCCAAGAACGTTCTAAAGAGCTGGTGGCGCTGCAAGCAGCAGAGCAAGCAACGGCTGAACAAGCTATAGAAAAGTTGGCAATTGTGGTTGGCGTTCCGGCGATCGCACTTTGTATTGGCACGGTTTTGCTGGTTGGTTTGACCGTGCAGTGGCTGTTGCAGCGGAAGCAGTTAGAGAAAGCAGATTCGGGGCCGCTGTTGGCGCGAAATGCGAGCTTGCCTTGGGATGTGCCTTGGGACGGTGAGATTGTTTGGCAGGTGCTGGTGGTCGGCTTTTTCTTTGTCGGGCAAATCTTGATTCCCTATTTGTTGCTGCCTGTTTCTCTGGCTGTTTTAAAACTCAACCCAGCTACTTTTGACCCGCGCGACAAGGCTTTTTATATCTTTGCTACTTATTTGTTGCTGTCGGCTGGGGGGCTTTCGGTACTGTATTTTTCGGTCAAGTCTTTTTTGCCTTTGCCTGAAGGTTGGTTTCGGATTAATTGGCGGGGAAGTTGGTTTTTGTGGGGTTTTGGCGGCTATTTTGTTGCTTTGCCTTTGGTAGTTTTGGTGTCGCTGATTAATCAGCAATTCTGGCAGGGACAAGGTGGCAGTAATCCGATTTTGCCGATCGTTCTTGAAGGTAGGGACAACGTGGCTTTGGCGGTGTTTTTCGGCACTGCTGCGATCGCCGCTCCGGTTTTTGAGGAAATTGTGTTTCGGGGCTTTCTGCTGCCTTCTCTGACTCGCTATTTGCCTGTTTGGGGGGCGATCGCAGCTTCTGCTTTCTTGTTTGCCGTGGCTCACTTGAGTGTCTCGGAGATTCTGCCTTTGGCGACTTTGGGTGCGGTTTTGGGGTTTGTGTACACGCGATCGCGCAATCTCCTTGCTCCTATGCTTCTCCACAGTCTTTGGAACAGCGGTACTCTCCTGAGTCTGTTTCTTTTGGGCGGGGGCGCGAGTTAATTGGGGCGGTTGTTAATAATTGTGAATTAATCGGTTTTTTTTGACAGCGATCGTCAGAGCGATCGACTCTTGCCAAAAACAGCAGTAGGTTCTTCGGTGCGCCCCTGATATCTAGTCCAGTAAAATAACCGGAATTTCAATAGGGGCGGGTTCACCCTAATCTGTAATATCAGCCACAGATCCAGATCGACCCGCCCCGGTTCCTTACTTTAGCGGAAAAACAGGGTTTAACATGGAAGTAATATCTTGTCGGCTGATGATTGAGAGACTCACCCGGGCGATCGCACCCAACGGAAGTTGACAATCCGGCTAATTTATAGCTAAATTTTAATTTAGGATGAGGCTTAAACCCATGAGCAATTTGAACAGCCGCAAGTTAGAGGGAACGCCGAGTTGGATGCGTTTCGCACCCTACGCAGCCTTGGGCCTTTTAATATTTTCTCTCAATTCAGGCAGCGAACTCAATTATTTCTTGAGAGGCTACTTGGTGATTCTACAAGCTCAAGTCGGTATAGTTCTGCTGTATTTTGCGATGTCTAAGTTTCGCAAAAACCCAAATAAATGAGTAAAAATTAGTAAGATTACTTAGGTTGATAGTTCCAGCTCCCGCCTTCAAATTTGATCGCGGAAGTTAAAAGAAAAAAACTGGGGAAAGTAAAAATGGTAAAAGATAAAACCGTAGCAGTTGTGTTAGCTTTCTTTGTAGGAGGTTTCGGAGTTCACAAATTTTATTTGGGCAATAACTTAGCAGGGGTATTATACTTGCTATTTTCTTGGACATTAATTCCGTCACTGATCGCATTTTTCGATTTTATCGGCCTGCTGCTGATGTCGGAACAAGCTTTTCAGGTTCAGTACAATGGCGGTACGTTGCCGTCGGGGTATGCCCTCAGAGCGGCAAAAGATGTAACCGGGGCGATCGGCGAATTGAAAAAACTTTACGATATGGGCGCAATTACCGCCGAAGAATATGAAGAAAAACGCCAAAAACTGCTGCGAGAACTGTAATTAAGAAGGCAGAAGGCAGAAGGCAGAAGGCAGAAGGAAGGAAGAAGGAAGTTCGGCAACGGATTATGTAACGGATGTAACGGATGTCAGTCCGATGGAAGTCGGAAGAAGGAAGAAGGAAGAAGGAAGCCCACTATTAAAAAAGTGGAAGTGAAATAAGTAAGTGTGAGAGCACAACTATTTAAGGATAAAATTAAAGTGTCTCAAGATTTATACTGGCTGCGTCAAACTCCAAACTGGGTGTGGTATTCTTTTATTCCCTACTTCGGCGGATTGGCGATCGCCTATGCAGGCCAAAAGTCAAATATTCGCAGTTGGATGGGATGGGGTGTTGCCATTACTTTAGCAGCCCTAGCGGTATCTTCTTCAACTAATTTGGGTACGATCGTTTGGATTGCTCAAATTGTCACTGCTTTTAGTTTGAAAAAGCGCTATCTCATCAAAACCGCACCCAGAGGTATACTGGTCCCGGCAAGTGCAACGAATGCCGAAGAACTGGCAAACGTGCGCGGCAAAATAGATATTAATGAGTGTACCAAAGACGATATGGTAAGAATCTTGGGTTTGCCGATCGTCTACGCCAACGATATTGAATCTTTACAAAACGAAGGCTACATTTTCACCCACGCCGAAGAGTTATCAGAAATAGCCGGAGTTCCCGAAAGTCACGTCAGACGCATCGCCCCGATGATTTGCTTCAGCTACAATTATCAAAAAGAATTGCAGTTTACTTGGAAACGGTTAAATATTCTTTCGCCGGAAGAGTTGATCGCCAGCGGTTTAGATCGGGCTGTTGCGGAAAAAATAGTTAGAGAAAGGCAGAGAAAAGGCGCTTACAAATCAGTTGTCGAAGTCAAGCGGCGCACGGGACTGCCTTTTGATTCCTATCGCCATATTTGTTAATTTACAGTTGTTCGCACGAACCGCTTATGACAACAAAATTAGAAGTTGAACGACAAAAATTGTATGATACAGATTACCTGAGATGGATCGAAACCACTGTGGAAAAGTTGCGGGTTCGCGACTATTCAAACATCGACTGGGAAAATCGGATTGCAGAAATAGAAGACATGGGGCGAAGTGAACGCCGGAGTTTAGAGAGTAATTTGGTGGTAATTCTCCTGCACTTGCTCAAGTGGCAATTTTAACCGGATCAAAGAAGCGGTAGTTGGAAAGGCAGGATTGTCGAACATCGCAGACGCATTCGCAAAGCTCTGAAAGATTCCCCCAGTCTCAAACCATATCTTAGACCTCTTGCGAAAGTCTCAGGCGATCTCTAATTTAGTCTTTAAAGAAAGTTCATAATTATAAATGCCAGCGATC